>NZ_JAOCEW010000007.1:0-138707 GCF_029841665.1 Stenotrophomonas sp. GD03819 | reverse complement strand
CACCTCATTCTTCCTCTTCCGGCACATCCTGCGGGTTCAGTGTCTTGCTCTCCCGCTTCGGCGCGGTGAACGGCGTCGGCGTCGGCACGCCCTGCGGGCTGTTGCCGTAGATCATCCGCGCGCCGGCATTCAGACCACCACCGGCAATTTCCAGCTCAAAACGCTCGGCATCGCGGCGACGGATCTGCTCGGCAATCTCCACCGCATCGTCTTCGTCCGCACCCAGCTCCACCAGCGCGGCCTGGCCGAACAGCACCGCCGACTCGAACGTCTCGCGGATCTGGAAATCGACGCCGGCATGGATCAGCCGCAGCGAATGCTCGCGGTCGAACGAGCGCACCATCAGCTTGGCCTGCGGGAACTCGTGCGACACCAGCTCAACAATGCGATCAGCCGCCTCGGCCTTGTCCACGCACACCGCAATCGCACGTGCGGTGGCCGCGCCCGAAGCATGCAGCACATCCAACCGCGTGCCGTCGCCGTAATAGATCTTGAAGCCGAACCGCGCGGCGCTCTGGATCATCTCCACATCGTTGTCGATGATGGTCACGTCCACGTCGCGCGCCAGCAGCGACTGGCTGGCAACCTGACCGAAGCGGCCGAAGCCGATCAGCAGCACGCTGCCGGACAGGCCCTCGGCCTCGTCCACGCCATCCATGTTCACCGTCGGCTTCGGCGCGATGCGCTTGTAGAGCAGCACCACCAGCGGGGTCAGCGCCATCGACAGCACCACCACGGCAGTGAAGTTGGCATTGATCTCCAGGTTGATCACGCCGGCCGATGCCGCGGCGGAGAACAGCACGAAAGCGAACTCGCCGCCCTGCGCCATCAGCACGCCACGGTCCAGCGCCTGCGCGTGGTCGCTGCCCATGATGCGCGCGACCACGTAGATGCACAGCGCCTTGGCCGCCATCAGCGCCAGCACCAGGCCGAGGATCAGCTGCCAGTTGCCCGCCACCACGCCCAGGTCCAGCGCCATGCCCACGCTGAGGAAGAACAGGCCGAGCAGGATGCCGCGGAACGGTTCGATGTCCGCTTCGATCTGGTGGCGGAAGGTCGATTCGCTCAGCAGCACGCCGGCCAGGAACGCGCCCATCGCCATCGACAGGCCGGACAGCTGCATCAGCAGCGCCGCGCCCAGCACCACCAACAGCGCGGCGGCGGTCATCACCTCGCGCGCCTTCGATTCGGCCAGCACGCGGAACAACGGGTTGAGCAGGAAGCGGCCGACCAGCACCAGGCCGACGATGGCACCCACGCCGATCGCCACCGACAGCCAGCGCGAACCCTCGCCATCGGCACTGCCCGCACTGGGGCCCATCCAGGCCACCAGCGCCAGCAACGGCACGATCAGCAGGTCTTCGAACAGCAGGATGGAGACGATTTTCTGCCCCGACGGCAGCGCGATGTCACCGCGCTCGGCCAGCAGCTGCATCACCACCGCGGTAGAGGTGAGCACGAAGCCGGTGGCGCCGATGAAGGCCACCTGCCACGGCAGGCCGAACAGCTTGGCGATGCTGGTCAGCACCAGCGCGCAGGTGACGATCTGCAGCGTGCCCAGCCCGAAGATCTCCTTACGCAGGCTCCACAGGTGCGAGGGCCGCATTTCCAGGCCGATCACGAACAGGAACATCACCACGCCGAGTTCGGCTGTATGCAGGATGGCCTGCGGGTCGGAGAACCAGCCCAGTCCGAACGGTCCGATCGCCAGGCCAGCGGCGAAGTAGCCCAGCACCGAGCCCAGGCCGGCCCGGCGGAACAAAGGCACCATCACCACCGCCGCGCCCAGCAGGGCGACGACCTTGACCAGCTCGCTGGTCGCTGCTTCTACCGCCATGCGGTGTTTTCCCCAAGATCCAGAATCGAGTTCAACAATAGAGCAATGCCGATGACGGCAATAGCACGCATGTTGCGCCGGATTGTCTTGGAGGTGGAACGATGCCGGGAGCGACCCCCGGCATCATCCCGAAACCATGCACATGCTTGGGTGGGCGCCATGACCTGTAGAGCCGAGCCCACGCTCGGCTGCTCTTCGTGCCGAGGCCAGAAGCAGCCGAGCATGGGCTCGGCTCTACAGTAGATCCACGCCATGCGTGGATGACGCACAGCCGCCGCGCCCCGGTAGATCCACGCCATGCGTGGATGAATCCCCGGCCGGGGTTACCCACCCCGGCAAAACGCGGCGTAATCGATATACCCCGGGAACGGCACGCCCGGCGCACACACCGGGCAATGCGGGTCCGGCCGGATGCCGGTCTCGCGGAAGCGCATGCCCAGCGCATCGAAGCGCAGCAGCCGCCCCACCAGCGGCTCACCGATGCCCAGCAGCAGCTTCAGCACCTCGGTGGCCTGCAGCACGCCGGCCAGGCCGGGCAGCACACCCAGCACCCCGGCCTCGGAACAGTTCGGCGCGAACTCCGGCGGCGGCGGGTCGGGGAACAGGCAGCGGTAGCATGGCGCCACGCCACGCTGGCGGCCGGCGTCAAACACGCTTACCTGGCCGTCAAAGCGCTCGATGGCGGCGTACACCAGCGGCTTGGCGTGCTTGATGCAGGCGTCGTTGAGCAGGTAGCGCAGCGGGAAGTTGTCCGAGCCGTCCAGCACCACGTCCACGCCGTCCAGCAGCGCATCCACGTTGTCGGAGGTGACCCGCTCGGGCACCGCCTCGACCTCGATCGACGGGTTCAGCGCCAGCAACCGCTCGCGCGCCGAATCGACCTTGAACTGGCCGACACTGGCTTCGGTATGCACGATCTGCCGGTGCAGGTTGCTGCGCTCCACGCGGTCGTGGTCAGCAAAGCGCAGGCGCCCCACCCCGGCCGCAGCAAGATAAAAGCCGGCCGGCGCCCCCAAACCGCCCGCGCCCAACACCAGCACGCGCGACTGCTGCAGCCGCCGTTGCCCTGCCTCGCCCACCTGCGGCAGCAGCAGATGCCGCGAATAGCGATCATAGAAATCGCGGTCGGCGGCGCTGGCCAGCGGCTGCACCAGCGGTAGCGACTGCTCGCGCCAGGCCACGGTGCCGCCCGTCACGGAAGCGACGTTTGTGTAGCCGGCCTCCAGCAGGAACTGCGCGGCATCGACCGAGCGCTTGCCGCTCTGGCAGATCAGCAGGATCTCCTGGTCGTGCCGCGGCAGATGCGCGGCCGGGTTGGCCTGCAGCTCGCCCTTGGCCACGCCGCGCGCGCCCTCGGCCATCCCGCCGGCCCGTTCGTGCGCTTCGCGCACATCGATCAGCACCGCGCCGTGGGCCAGGCGCTCGCACGCCTGCGCGGGGGAAAGCTCTTGGATGCTCATGGCTGCATTATCGCGCAGACACCTTCGCCGCGCCTCGCCCCGAACATGGCACCATGCGGGCGTTGCCCCCTGCATCCCGGAACCGCAGCATGCGCTCTGCCACCGAATTCTGGCGTGACCCGCGCATGCCCTTCGTCGAAAGCCGACGGGCGTGCGACAGCCGCGCCTGCCATCGCCCGCACAGCCATGACACCTTCTCGATCGGCGCCGTGGACGCCGGCAGCAGCCTGTTCACCGGTGCTGTGGAAGGACCGCGCCTGCTGCAGCCTGGCAGCCTGGTCGGCGTACCTGCAGGCCGCGTGCATGCCTGCAACCCCCTGCCCGGCCAGGTCTGGAGCTACCAGATGCTGCATCTGGACGCGCGCTGGATGGCCGAGGTCCGCGCCGAGTATGACGACCTGCCCGAACCCGACTGGCAGCAGGAACCGATCCGGATTTCCAACCATCGCGCGCGCTACCAGCAGTACTGCCAGCTCAACCAGACGCTGTTCTCCGACGATCCGGTCAGCGTCAAGGAAGCTGCCCTGATCGCGTTCGTCGGCGATCTGGATGAACACGATGGTGTAGCCGTCGCTGGCCCGCCTGAAGATGCCGCATTACAGCAGCGGGTGCAGCCGGTGATGGACGTTCTGCGCCAGCGGCTCGAACACACCCCGGCCCTGCAGGAGCTGGCATCGCTGGCAGGCATGAGCCGCTACCAGCTGATCCGCGCCTTCCGGCGTGCCACAGGCCTGACCCCGCACGCCTGGCAGATCGACCAGCGCATCCAGGAGGCCCGGCGGCGGCTGTGCGATGGGCAGGCACTGGCCGTGGTCGCCCATGCATTGGGGTTCGCCGACCAGAGCCATTTCCAGCGGGTCTTCAAGGCCCACGCCGGTGCGACCCCGGGCCAGTACCGGCGCTGAGCCTGCAATAACGTTCAATACCATCGCGCGGCGCATCCCCACACTGGCGCCCCCGCCAGCCGCCGCCGGACCCGATGGAACAGTTCCTGGTCATCGCCACCGTACATTTTCTCGCCCTGCTCTCACCCGGCCCCGACTTCTTCCTTGTTGCGCGCACTGCGATCACCTCTGGCTGGCGCACCGCCAGTGGCGCCTGCGCAGGCATCGCCCTCGGAAATGGCGTCTTCATCGTGGCCGCCTTCACCGGAATGGCCATGCTGCGCGCAGGTAGCGCAGGGTTCATTGCGGTGCAGTTGGCGGGCTGCGGGTTCCTGCTGTACCTCGGCACGCTGTTCCTGCGCCATGCGGGTTCGACGACGCTGCAGGCATCTGACGCTGCCGCCGGATCGCGAGCGGACGGTGCCCACGGATGGTGGAAGGCGGCAGGGCTGGGCGCCCTGTCTGCGCTGCTGAACCCGAAGAATGCGCTGTTCTACGCAACGTTGGCGGCAATGCTCAACGGTCCGCAGGCCGGCACCGCAACGAAGTTCTTCTATGGCGCGTGGATGTTCGGCATCGTCCTGCTATGGGATCTGCTGGTAGCCGCGCTGGTCGGCCACCCGTGGGTGCTGGGCCGATTCGCACGCGCCCTGCCCTGGCTGGAGCGCACCGCAGGGCTCCTGATGATTGCGCTGGCGCTGTGGATCGTCGTGTCGCTGTGGGTGGGCTGATGCCGGCGATTCGCGCCTGTCGCAATAGCGTTCAATACGGCGCGTCCGCACCAACCCACACTCGGCACTTTCTGTAGGTCGGTGGCAGGTTTACGTGCAGCAGTTCTTCATCGTCGCGGTGCTGTACGGCTTCGCCATGCTCCTGCCTGCTTCCAATCACGCGAAGATCCTGCGCACCGCAATGGGCGCGGGCGGGCACGCCGCCATGGCCGCGTCGTTCGGTATCGCCATCGGTACGGGCGTCATCTGCGCCATGGCTTTCGTTGCAGCGGCCATGCTGGGAAACCGCGGCCTGTGGACGCTGGCGATGCAGTGCACGGGCTGCCTCCTGCTGTTGCGCCTGGCGGGCATGTGCCTGCGCGATGCCGGGCTGACCACCCTCTCTCCGCTTTCGCTGCAGATGCCCTGGGGCCTGAGGGCCCGCTCCCGTTGGCCGCACGCCGAGGCTGGATGCCTGTTGGCGCTCGCCAGCACCAGCAACTGGATGCTGCAGTTCGCGGTGGCTGCCCTGCTTACCGGCCTCGTTGCCGACACTGGCACCAAGGCCGCTTACGTGGCCGGCCTGAGCGGCGTCGCGCTGTCGCTCGGCCTGCTGATGGCATGGCTCGGCAGCCATCTGCGCTGGGCACGGAGGTATTGCCGACTCCTTCCGTGGCTGGAGCATGCCGCAGGCCTGGTGACCGGGGCGGTGTCGGTGGCGTACCTGGCAGGAGCATTGGGTACCACCCTGGTCTGGGCAAGCATCACGGAGCAGGCGCGGCTGCCGGAATCGATGATGGCCGCACCCCGCAGCATCCCATGCGCCTTGCCACATTGCCGCGCACGTCGCGGCGGTCGCCCAGATCGAGATCTGTAGAGCCGAGCCCATGCTCGGCTGACGCACGCAGCGCGCCTCGTCAATCCGCGAAAAGCAGCCGAGCATGGGCTCGGCTCTACAGACCGGTTCGCCGCAACGAAAAAGGCGGCCCTGCGGCCGCCTCCCCGTGAATCACTTGCCCTTGACGTGCTTCATCAAGCGCCGCTTGGCCTTGACCTGCCGCTCGGTGAGGACGTTCTTCTTGCCCTCGTACGGGTTGGTACCCTCGCGGAAGATGAAGCTCACCGGCGTGCCGATCAGCTTGAAGCGCTTGCGGAAGAAGTTCTCCAGGTAGCGCTTGTAGGATTCCTGCAGCTCCTTCAGGCGCGTGCCGTGCACGATGAAGGTCGGCGGATTGGAGCCGGCCGGGTGCACGTAGCGCAGCTTGGAGACGTGGCCGCGGATGGTCGGCGGCGGGTTGGTCTCGTAGGCTACTTCCAGCGCCTTGTTCACTTCGCTGGTGGTGAAGGTCTTGTTCGCCGATTCGTGCGCGCGGTGCACCGCACGGAACAGCTCACGCAGGCCCGAGCCGTGCTTGGCCGAGATGCGGACCGATTCAGCCCACGGCACGAAGCCCAGCTTCAGCGACAGCATGGTTTCCGCCTGCTCGCGCTGGTACTCGGTCAGGCCATCCCACTTGTTGATGGCGATCACCAGCGCACGGCCGGCGTCGAGCACGGCACCGAGCACGGTGGCGTCCTGGTCGGTCACGCCTTCGGTGGCGTCGAGCATCAGCACGGCCACCTGGCACTGCTCGATCGACTGCATGGTCTTGACCACCGAGAACTTCTCGACGACCTCGTCCACGCGCGAACGACGACGCAGGCCGGCGGTATCGATCAGGCGGTATTCGCGGCCGTCACGCTCCAGGTCCACCGCGATCGAGTCGCGGGTGGTGCCCGGCACGTCGGAGGCGATCATGCGCTCCTCGCCGAGAATGCGGTTGACCAGCGTCGACTTGCCCACGTTCGGGCGGCCGACGAAGGCGATGCGGATGCGGTTCGGATCGTTGTCCAGCTCTTCGCCACTGCCTTCTTCCGGCAGGCGCTGGACCACCTCGTCCAGCAGGTCGTCCAGTCCCTGGCGGTGCGCAGCCGACACGGTCAGCATCTCGCCGAAGCCGTAACGGGCGAACTCCGAACGCACGGTGTCCTCGTCGGTGCCGTCGATCTTGTTGATCAGAAGCAGCGTCGGGCGCGACAGCTTGCGCAGCCAGGCCAGGATCTCGTCGTCCATCGCCGACGTACCCTCACGGGCGTCAACCACGAACAGGATCAGGTCGGCTTCCGCCGCAGCGGCGCGGGCCTGGCGGGTGGTAGCCCCTGCCAGACCCTCTTCCTCTTCCGCGATACCGCCGGTATCCACGACGAGGAAATGGTTGTCCTCGTCGAGGCGGCAGACGCCGTAGTTGCGGTCGCGGGTGACGCCGGGCTGGTCATGGACCAGCGCGTCACGGGTGCGCGTAAGCGCATTGAAAATAGTCGACTTGCCGACATTCGGCCGTCCAACCAGGGCGACCAAAGGCAGCATCGCGATTACTCCAATTTTTAATTTGCCAACCGGAAGGCGGTCAGCTTGCCATCAACGTTCTGCACCAGCAGCACCCCGTCTACGACGACCGGCTGGGCCAGCAGCGCGTCGCCGCCACTTTTCGCCCGTGCCGCCATCGCACCATCGGAGGTCTGCAACCAGTGCACGTATCCCTTGTAGTCGCCGACCACGACATAGTCGCCGTGCAGTGCCGGACCGGTCAGCGAGCGACGGGCCAATGCGGTCTGCGACCACATCGCTGCGCCGCTGGCCTTGTCCAGGCCGAACACGCCGCCCTTGTTGTCGGTGACGAACACATTGCCAGACGAGACCGCCACACCACCGGCACCGCCATGGTCGCGCGCCCACAGCGGGCGACCGGTCGGGCCTTCGATGGCCATCGTCTGGTTCTTGAAGCTGCTCACGAACAGGGTGTTGCCATCCAGCACCGGCGCGCCGTCGACATCCGCCATGCGCTCCAGCTCGGTCCGGCCTTCACCGTTGCCCACGTTCTGTTCCCACAGGGTGCGGCCATCCTGCTGGGCCAGGGCGGCAACCGCGCCCTCGTCCTTGCCGATGAACAGCACGCCCGGGCCGGTCACCACCGGCGCGTTGCCACGCACGGTCAGTGCCGGCAGCTCGCTTGGGTTGAACCACTTCTGGGTGCCGTTGCCGGCATCGAACGCGGTGATGCGGCCGTCATTGCTGCGCACGTAGACCGCGCCCTGGGCGATGGCCGGCGCGGCGATGACTTCACCCGGAACACGGGCGCGCCACTTCTCGCTGCCGTCGTTGATGTCCAGGGCGATGACCTGGCCATCCAGCGTGCCGATCACGACCAGGTTCTCACCGACCCCCGGGCCGCCGGACAGGCGCAGCTTGGCCTTCTTCTTTTCCTTCTTCGGCTCCCAGGTCCAGACCTTCTTGCCGGTCTGCAGGTCGATGGCGTGCACGCCACCGGTGAGCGCCGCAGCGAACACGTGGCCGTTGGCCACCGCCGGGCCCTGGCGCACGCCGATGCGGCGCTCGCCCTTGCCGAGGTTGACCGACCAGGCCTTGTTGACCTTCAGGGTCGGCTCGAACTTGACCAGCTCAGCCGGTTCCTGTGCCTTCTTCGCGGCCGCGTCCTTGCCGGCGAACCAGCCCTTCACGGTGCTGCAGCCGCTCAGGGCCATGCCCATCAGGAGCACGGTGGCGACGCGGGTGATCATGACCTTCTGACTCATCAAACCGACTCCGCAGGGGCGGCAACGGTGCCGCCGGCGTCCATAACCTTGGTTTCCAGCAGGCGCCGCTGCGGCGCTGCCACGTCCAGCGACTTCAGCGCTTTCTCGTACTGGCTCCGGGCGTCATCGCGCTTGCCCTGCGCCATCAGCGCGTCGCCATGGATTTCCAGGCTGCTGCTGTCGGTGGCGCTGCCCAGCAGCTTGATCGCCTCGTCACTCTTGCCGGTGGCCACCAGCAGGCGGGCCACACGCTGATCGACCACGCGCTGCAGGTCACCTTCGACCTTCACGCCGCGCAGGGTGGCCAGGGCTTCTTCGTTCTTGCCGGCGTCGACCTGGGCCTTGGCCAGCTGCAGCGCCGCGAGGTCGCCGTAGATGCTGGACGGGCCGGCTTCAAGCGCCTTGACCGCCTTGGAGGCGTCGTCGAGCTTGTTCTGCTGCAGGCCAACGAGCGCCTTCTGGTACTCGACATTGGCCGAGGCCAGCTTGCCGCCCTGATCCTTCTGGTACCACTGCCAGCCGGCAATGGCACCGATGGCGATGACTACGCCACCGAGGATGCTGGCGCCATTCTTCCGCAGCCAGCTGCGGACGCGTTCACTTTGTTCGTGCTCGTCGAGCAGATCGTCGATCGCCATGCGTACTCTCGCCCCGCCCATCGGGAGGGACCATTGGGATTAATCGAAGGTGGTGAAACCGCGCCTCAGTGCGAAACCGGGACTACGGAGCCTTCAGAGGATACCTGAAAGCGTGCCACGTTGGCTCGCTGGTAGGGGGTCAGATCGACGATAGCGCCGTTCTGCTGAACCTGGACCGCCGAGGCGTTGCCCAGGGTCACCCGGGTCACCTGGCCCGGTGTGAAGCTGCGGCTTTCGCCGGACTTGATCAGCGCCTTCTCGACGGTAGCGCCGTCCGGGCCGCCGATATCGACCCAGCTGTCGCCGCTGAACTGCATGTCCAGCGTGTTGGCGGCAGCCGCTGGCGCCGGGGCTGAACGCGGCACCGGGGCCAGCGAGGCCACGTACGGGGTGGCGGCCGGCTTGCTGGCCGGGGCGCTCGCCACTTCAGCCGGCGCCGAGGGCTCGACACCCGCAGCGGACGGGGTTACCGGCACGGCGGCCGGGATGGCGTCCAGCGAGGCGGTATTCGGCGACGGGGTGGCACTGCCATCGAAATGGCCACGGGTGGCGAACCACACCGGCACCGCCAGCACCGCGGTGATGCCGACATACAGCACGCGACGGCCGAGATTCTCGGCAATGCGGCGCGCACGCGGGGTATGGGTATGGCTGACCAGGGTGGGCGGAACCACCGGGCCGACCTGGGCCTGCTCCAGCAGCTCTCCCACGTCCACATCCAGAAGCCGCGCGTAACTGCGCAGCTGGCCGCGCACGAACACCGGCGCGCCAAGCTTCTGCCATTGTTCTTCTTCCAGCGACCTGACCACCTGGACCGGCATGCGCAGGCGCGAGCCGACATCTTCGAGGGTCAGTCCGGCCGCCTCGCGGGCCTGGCGCAGGCGGCTGCCGCAGCCGGCCGCAGTCTCGAGAGCGCTCACAGTCTGGTCATCAATCACAATGCATCAACCCTGGAGTTAGGAGCCCGCTTCCTGCGGAAATTCCTGTCGAATCCGCTGAATATAGCGATCAGATGCCGCCCGATCACCCAGCCGCGCTTCGATTTGAGACGCAAGTTGTAACACGGAACGCGTTGCGGGTGCAGCCGCAATCCTACGTTCGGCGAAGGCCCGGGCCTCCATGTAGCGGCCCTGGCGGAAGCTGAGCTGGGCCATCGCCTCCAGCGCGACCGGATTTCCCGGCAGCGTCGACAGCGCCGCGCGCAGGTCGCGCTCGGCACGTTCAAGCTGGCCAGCGTCCAGGGCACAGCCCCCGGCATTGGCCTGGGCCTCGGCCGGCGTGGCGTAGCCCGGCGCCTGCAGCGCACGATCGAACCAGGCCAGCGACTCGGCCGGGCGGCCCTGCTGGCACAGCCACGCGCCGTAATTGTTGAGGACGTCCCCGCGCTGCGGCGCCTGTTCGGCAGCCCTGCGGAAGCTCTCACCGGCCTGCTGGGTACGGCCACGGCGCTCGTCGATGCCGGCCATCAGCACCAGCGCATCAGGCGATTCGGGTGCCAGCTTCAGCGCCTCGCGCGCCTTGCGTTCGGCCGCATCGAGGTTGCCGACCTGCATGTCGCGGGCGGCCAGTGCCAGCAGGTCCTGCAGGCGCACCTGACGCCGCACGTTGTCCGGATCGCGGACCGAGTAGACCGGCGCTTCGCTGGGGCCCAGCCTGGCCTTGGGTTGGGATTTGCAGCCACCGACCGCAACGGCCAGCACGCCTGCGAGCAGAACCAGCCAGAGGCGGTCAGGCCGCGGCATCGCTCCCCTTCCCCGCCTGCAGCGTCTTGTTGAACTCCGCCTGGCGGCGGGTGCGGTCCATCACCTGGCCCTTGAGCTGGCCACAGGCAGCGTCGATGTCGTCGCCACGGGTGCGGCGGACCATGGTCAGCACGTTGCTGTCGAGCAGGATCTTCTGGAAGGCGCGGATATGCGCCTCTTCCGAGCGCTCGTAGCGGGTACCCGGGAACGGGTTGAACGGAATCAGGTTGACCTTGCCCGAATCCTTGGCCTGCACCGCGTTGTCGAACTGGCGCATCAGGCGGGCCAGCTCGCGGGCATGCTCGGGCTTGTCGTTGATGCCCTTCATCAGGGTGTATTCGAAGGTGACCGATTCGCGGCGCTTGTTGGCGCGCAGGTAGCGTGCGCACGAGGCCATCAGCTCGGCGATCGGGTACTTCTTGTTGAGCGGCACCAGGGTCTCGCGCAGCGCATCGTTCGGCGCATGCAGCGACACCGCCAGCGACACGTCGCTTTCGGCAGACAGGCGGTCGATCTGCGGGACCAGGCCGGAGGTCGACAGGGTCACGCGCTTGTTGGCCAGGCCGTAGCCCAGGTCGTCGCGCATCACGCTCATGGCGCGCACGACGTTGTCGAAATTCATCAGTGGCTCGCCCATGCCCATCATCACCACGTTGGTGAGGCGGCGCATCTGGTGCGGCACGTTGCCCAAGTGGCGCGCGGCAACCCACACCTGGCCGATGATCTCGGCGGTGGTCAGGTTGCGGTTGAAGCCCTGGGTGGCGGTGGAGCAGAACGTGCAGTTCAGGCCGCAACCGACCTGCGAAGACACGCACAGCGTGCCGCGGGTCTTGTCCGGGATGTACACGGTCTCGATGGCGTTCTTGCCATCCACGCCCATCGCCAGCAGCCACTTGTGGGTGCCGTCGGCGGAGGGCTTGTCGAACACGATGTTGGGAACCAGTACCTCGGCATGGGCCTGCAGCTTGGCACGCAGGACCTTGCCGAGGTCGGTCATTTCATCGAAGTCGGTGACGTAGCGATGGTGGATCCACTTCATCACCTGGTGGGCACGGAACTTCTTTTCGCCAAGAACCTCGACGAAAAACTTCTCCAGGCCCGCGCGATCGAGGTCGAGCAGGTTCTGCTTGCCAGCCGTGGGTGCCGACTTCGGCAGCGGCTGGATGGCGGGGGACTGTACGACCTCGTTCACGGCATTACTCTCAGCGCGAGACGACTTCGGTGGCGGCGAAGAAGTAGGCGATTTCAATCGCGGCATTCTCGACCGAGTCCGAGCCGTGGGCGGCGTTGGCATCGATGGATTCGGCGAAGTCGGCGCGGATGGTGCCCGCAGCGGCTTCCTTCGGGTTGGTGGCGCCCAGCAGGTCGCGGTGGGCCAGGACGGCGTTCTCGCCTTCCAGGGCCTGGATCATCACCGGGCCGGAGATCATGAACTCGACCAGCGCGTTGAAGAACGGACGCTCGCGGTGCACGGCGTAGAAGCCTTCGGCTTCACGGCGCGACAGCTGCTTGTACTTGGCGGCCACGACCTTCAGGCCGGCCTTCTCGAAGCGGGCGTAGATTTCGCCGATGACGTTCTTGGCAACGGCGTCCGGCTTGATGATCGAAAGGGTGCGCTCCAGCGCCATGGGATGTCTCCAATGGAATCGGGCCGCTGATGGCCCGAAGGGTAACATGAAAAAAACCCGCGTCGGGACGCGGGCTTAGCCTGATAAACGTAGGCGAATTGTAAAAGATAACGTGGCCGGGTGGTAGAGGGCCGTGCGGCCCTGCTGTAGCGCCGAGCCCATGCTCGGCTGGCCCTTGGCCGAAGAGCAGCCGAGCGCGGGCTCGGCTCTACAGGTTCAGGTCCACCCATTCACCCACCTGAGTGAAATCTGACCGAGCCGGCCTATTTTGCTGCACTGCAAAATGCCATACGGTACCGTCTGGTTCTAGTATCAAACAATCGTTTGATTAAGGTCCGCCCATCGATGGCCAAGCCCGCCCACTTCTCGACCAAGGACCGGATCCTCGGCGCGGCCGAGGAGCTGTTCGCCCAGCACGGCTTCGCCGGCACCTCGCTGCGGCAGGTGACCAGCCAGGCCGACGTCAACATCGCCGCGGTCAACTACCACTTCGGTTCCAAGGAAAACCTGGTCAACGAGGTCTTCCGCCGCCGCATGGACGAGATGACCGGTGCCCGCCTGTCGCAGCTGGAGCGGGCCCGCAGCGAACACCCCGGTGAACTGCGCCCGGTGCTGGCCGCCTTCGTCGAACCGGCGCTGGCGCTGGCCCAGGACCGCCAGAACGGCGGCGCCTTCGTGCGCGTGATCGCCCGCGCCTATGCCGAGAAGAACGACAACCTGCGCAAGTTCCTGTCTGACCACTACGGCCACGTGCTGCGTGCGTTCGGCAAGGCCATCGGCGAGTGCGTGCCCGGCCTGAGCAAGGAAGAGCTGTACTGGCGCCTGGACTTCCTGGCCGGCTCGCTCACCTATGCCATGGCCGACTTCGGGCTGATCAAGCGTCCCGCCGGTGTCACCGAAGCGGCGCATCGTGCCCATGCCGCCCACGAACTGATCCATTTCGCCGAAGCCGGGTTCCGCGCCGCCGCACGCGCCAGCGCCCTGCCCGCTTCCCTTTGATTCCACCCAGTAACTGCTGACCAACAAAGGCCCTACACCATGTCCAATTCCCTGCTAGTCCGCCGCGCCGCCGTGCTGGGTGCCGGCGTCATGGGTGCCCAGATCGCCGCCCACCTCACCAACGCTGGCGTCGACACCGTGCTGTTCGACCTGCCTGCCAAGGAAGGTCCGGCCGACGGCATCGTGCTGAAGGCGATCGCCAACCTGGGCAAGCTGAGCCCGGCGCCGCTGGCCAGCAAGTCGCTGGCCGAAGCCATCACCCCGGCCAACTATGAGTCGGGCCTGGAGCAGCTGAAGGACTGCGACCTGATCATCGAGGCCATTGCCGAGCGCATGGACTGGAAGCAGGACCTGTACAAGAAGATCGCGCCGTTCGTGGCCGACCACGCGGTGCTGGCCTCCAACACCTCGGGCCTGGGCATCAACAAGCTGGCCGACGTGCTGCCCGAGCAGCTGCGTCACCGCTTCTGCGGCGTGCACTTCTTCAACCCGCCGCGCTACATGCACCTGGCCGAGCTGATCCCGGCCACCACCACCGACGCCGCCGTGCTTGAAGGCCTGGAAGCCTTCCTGGTCACCACCCTGGGCAAGGGCGTGGTGTACGCCAAGGACACCCCGAACTTCATCGGCAACCGCATCGGCGTGTTCTCGATCCTGTCGACCATCCACCACACCCAGCAGTTCGGCCTGGGCTTCGATGAAGTGGACGGCCTGACCGGCCCGCTGGTCGGCCGCCCGAAGTCGGCGACCTACCGCACCTCCGACGTGGTCGGCCTGGACACCATGGCGCACGTCATCAAGACCATGGGCGACACCCTGCCGAATGATCCGTGGCATGAGTTCTTCAAGTCGCCGAAGTGGCTGGACGCGCTGATTTCCAAGGGCGCGCTGGGCCAGAAGACCGGCGCCGGCATCTTCCGCAAGGTCGGCAAGGACATCGTGGTGCTGGACCTGGAGAAGCAGGACTACCGCCCGGCCGATCGCGCTGCCGCGCCGGAAGTGGTCGAGATCCTGAAGATCAGGAACCCGGCCGAGAAGTTCGCCAAGCTGCGCGAAAGCCAGCACCCGCAGGCGCAGTTCCTGTGGGCGACCTTCCGCGACCTGTTCCACTACAGCGCCTACCACCTGGCCGACATCGCCGAGACCGCGCGCGACGTGGACCTGGCCATCCGCTGGGGCTACGGCTGGTCGCTGGGCCCGTTCGAAACCTGGCAGGCCGCCGGCTGGAAGCAGGTCGCACAGTGGATCGCCGATGACATCGTGGCCGGCAAGAGCATGAGCAACGCCCCGCTGCCGGACTGGGTGTTCGATGGCCGCGACGGCGTGCATGCCGCCGAAGGCAGCTACAGCCCGTCGCGCAATGCCAAGCTGCCGCGCTCGGCGCTGCCGGTGTACCAGCGCCAGCGCTTCCCCGATCCGCTGCTGGGCGAGAAGTTCGCGCCGGGCGAGACCGTGTTCGAGAACGACGGCCTGCGCATGTGGCACGACGGTGATGGCATCGCCGTGGTCAGCTTCAAGACCAAGATGAACACCGTGTCCGACCAGGTGCTGGACGGCCTGCAGGAATGCGTCAGCCGCGCCGAGAAGGACTTCCAGGGCCTGGTGATCTGGCAGCAGAAGGAGCCCTTCTCTGCCGGTGCCGATCTGGCCGGTGCACTGGGCCTGCTGCAGGCCGGCAAGGTCGACCAGTTCGAAGAAATGGTGGCCAACTTCCAGCGCACCAGCCAGCGCATCAAGTACTCGCTGGTGCCGGTGGTTGCCGCCGTGCGTGGCCTGGCGCTGGGTGGTGGCTGCGAGTTCCAGATGCACAGCGCCAAGACCGTGGCCTTCCTGGAAAGCTACATCGGCCTGGTCGAGGCCGGCGTCGGCCTGCTGCCGGCCGGTGGTGGCCTGAAGGAACTGGCCGTGCGCGCCTCGCAGGCCGCAGGCCCGGGCGGTGACGTGTTCGCCGAACTGAAGAAGACCTTCGAGACCGTGGCGATGGCCAAGGTGTCCAACTCCGCGGTCAACGCCAAGGAACTGGGCCTGCTGCGCAGCACCGACAAGGTGGTGTTCAACAGCTACGAAGCGCTGCACATCGCCAAGGCCGAAGCGCGCGCCCTGGCTGAAGCGGGCTACCGTCCGCCGCTGCCGGCACGCCGCATCCAGGTGGCCGGTGACGTGGGTATCGCCACCTTCAAGATGATGCTGGTCAACATGCTGGAAGGCCGCTTCATCAGCCCGTACGACTACGAGATCGCCGAGCGCATCGCCACCGTGCTGTGCGGCGGCAAGGTCGACCGCGGCACCCTGGTGGACGAAGAGTGGCTGCTGACCCTGGAGCGCAAGCACTTCGTCGAACTGGCCCAGCAGGAAAAGACCCAGGCCCGCATCGCGCACATGCTGAAGACCGGCAAGCCGCTGCGTAACTGATCGCCCCTCCCTGCTTTTGGTGGGTGCCGACCGTTGGTCGGCACTCCGGCTAAAAAATTCAAGAGATCACTGCAATGACCAAGCAAATCCAGGACGCCTACATCGTCGCCGCCACCCGTACCCCGGTCGGCAAGGCGCCCAAGGGCATGTTCCGCAACACCCGCCCCGACGACATGCTTGCGCACGTGCTGCGCAGCGTCGTCGCGCAGGCCCCGGGCGTGGACGTCAACCGCATCGATGACGCGATCATCGGCTGCGCGATGCCGGAAGCCGAGCAGGGCATGAACGTCGCCCGCATCGGCGTGCTGCTGGCCGGCCTGCCGAACACCATCGCCGCACAGACCGTGAACCGCTTCTGCTCCTCCGGCCTGCAGGCCGTGGCGCAGGCCGCCGACGCGATCCGCCTGGGCAACGCCGACCTGATGCTGGCCGGTGGCACCGAGTCGATGTCGATGGTGCCGATGATGGGCAACAAGATCGCCATGGCACCGAGCGTGTTCGACAACGACCACGTGGCCATCGCCTACGGCATGGGCATCACCGCCGAGAAGGTGGCCGAAGAGTGGAAGGTCTCGCGCGAAGACCAGGACGCCTTCGCCCTCGCCTCGCACCAGAAGGCCATGGCGGCGATCCAGAACGGCGAGTTCAAGGACGAGATCAGCCCGTACGAGATCGTCTCGCACCTGCCGGACCTGGCCGATGGCCAGCGCATCATCACCCGCAACAAGGTCGCCGACACCGACGAAGGCCCGCGCCCGGACTCCTCCGCCGAAGGCCTGGCCAAGCTGCGCCCGGTGTTCCGCAACGGCCAGTTCGGCGGCACCGTCACCGCCGGCAACTCCTCGCAGATGAGCGATGGCGCCGGTGCCGTGCTGCTGGCCTCGGAGCAGGCAATCAAGGATTACGGCCTGACCCCGCTGGCCCGTTTCGTCAGTTTCTCGGTGGCCGGCGTGCGCCCGGAAGTGATGGGCATCGGCCCGATCGCCGCGATCCCGAAGGCACTGAAGCAGGCGGGCCTGACCCAGGACCAGCTGGACTGGATTGAACTGAACGAAGCGTTCGCCGCGCAGTCGCTGGCGGTGATCCGCGATTGCGGCCTGGACCCGAGCAAGGTCAACCCGCTGGGCGGCGCGATCGCCCTGGGCCACCCGCTGGGTGCAACCGGCGCGATCCGTACCGCAACCCTGCTGCACGGCCTGCGTCGTCGCCAGCAGAAGTACGGCATGGTGACGATGTGCATCGGCACCGGCATGGGTGCGGCGGGTATTTTCGAGGCGCTGTAAGGTTCAAAGCGTTGCCTCGTTGGGCTTCATGGCGTGGGCCGGGTTGGCAGGGCTGCCCGGGACACGCCGTGAACCCTTCCATGGGGGCTCGATGGCGCCATCCATGGCGCCAACGGTCCCGGGCAGCCCTGCCAACCCGGCCCTTCCAGCCTCCCCGCGGCGGAGGGGTGAGCAAAGGCAGGGTCAAAGGCCGGGGTCAGAGCCCTTTGCTACGCAAAGGGATCCGACCCCGACTCGACGCTCGCGGAAACAAAAAAGGCAGCCATCGGCTGCCTTTTTGCTTTTGCTCTTGCCCTTGATTCCGCCCTTCCCGTCCGCGCCAGCAGGAAACCTGACAGGCGGGGCGGGTGGGCCTTTGCAGGACCGTTCGCCGCATGGATGCGGCGACCGAGCCCCCATGGACGGGTTCACGGCGTGTCCTGCAACGGCCCACCCGTCCCGCCCATCACGTATCAATCAAGGCGCTGCACGGAGCGCTTGATAAACCTTATTCCGCCAACATCGCCGTCAGTTTCTCCCGCGCCGGCCCGGCCAGCTTCGGGTTGTCCAGCGCAAAGCGGATCGTCGCCTCCACCAGCCCCAGATGCGTGCCGCAGTCGAAGCGGGTGCCCTCGAAACGATAGGCATCAACCTCTTCGCTCTTCAGCAGCTGCGCGATCGCGTCGGTCAGCTGGATCTCGCCACCGGCACCGCTGCCGGTCTGCTCCAGCAGCTCGAAGATCTTCGGGCTCAGCACATAACGGCCGACCACCGCCAGGTCGCTCGGCGCGTCCTCCGGCTTCGGCTTCTCCACGATCTGCGAAATGCGACCCTTGCGGCCGTCGAACGCGTCAGTGGCCACGATGCCGTAGCTGGCAGTCTTGTCGTGCGGCACGTCTTCAACGGCGATCACGCTTGCACCACTGGCCTCGTTGAGGTCGGCCATCTGCTTCAGTGCGCCGTCGCCGCGGTTCCAGATCAGGTCATCCGGCAGCAGCACCGCGAACGGCTCGTCACCGATCACGGCCTTGGCGCACAGCACCGCATGGCCCAGGCCCAGGGCCTCGGCCTGGGTCACGAAGATCGCACGCACGCCGTTGGGCAGCACGTGGCGGATCATCTCCAGCTGTTCCTGTTTGCCGGCGCGCTCGAGCTTCTGCTCCAGCTCGTAGGCCTTGTCGAAGTAATCGGCGACCGCGTGCTTGTAGCGGTTGGTAATGAACACCAGCGTGTCACAGCCCGCTTCGATCGCCTCATCGACCGCGTACTGGATCAGCGGACGATCAATGATCGGCAACATTTCCTTCGGAACCGTCTTGGTTGCCGGCAAAAAGCGCGTCCCGAGCCCTGCCACTGGAAAAACTGCCTTGCGAATTCGCTTGCTCATTGGTGCCTGTTGGCCTCACGTGCCGGAAAAGGCACGACTTTAGCGGATGAAATGTAAGCATCCTGTTCGATAGGAGAAAACTCCGGCATCGTCGCGAACAGGATCTCCTGGATGCTGGTGGTGTCGTAACCAGCCACGGCATCGCGCAGGCGTGGAACATTGCCCAGCACCAGATCACGCGAGAACGTGCGTACACCGGCCTCGAGAATCTTCGGGTGCGCGGTGGAACGGTAGTCCTCGTCCGAATAGAACAGCGTCTCGTGCAGCTTCTCGCCCGGACGCAGCCCGGTGTAGATGATCGGAATGTCCTTGTACGGCTGCTTGCCGGCCAGGCGGATCATCTGCTCGGCCAGCACGCGGATCGGCACCGGCTCGCCCATGTCGAGCGTATAGATCGCACCGTGCGACGCCGAAGCGGCCGCCTGCAGGATCAGCTGGCAGGCCTCCGGGATGGTCATGAAGTAGCGACTGACCTCCGGATCGGTGACGGTCACCGGCCCGCCACGCAGGATCTGTTCGCGGAACAACGGCACCACGCTGCCTGCCGAGGCCAGCACGTTGCCGAAGCGCACCGTGACGAAACGGGTATGCGTGGACTTCTGGTCCAGGCTCTGGCAGATCATCTCCGCATAGCGCTTGCTGGCGCCCAGCGCATTGACCGGGTCGACCGCCTTGTCGGTGGAGATGAACACGAAATGCTCCACGCGTGCCTCCAGGCAGGCGCGGGCCACGTTCTCGGTGGCCAGGATGTTGTTGCGCACCGCTTCGCGCAGCTGCCGCTCCAGCACCGGCACGTGCTTGTAGGCGGCGGCATGGAAGGCGGTGTCGACGGGGTGCAGCGACAGGGCGTGGCGGATCACCGCCGGGTCACCGCAGTCGCCCAGCACCGCTTCGACCTCGACATCCGGGAAGCTGCGCCGCAGCTCGCCCTCGATGGTCAGCAGCAGCAGCTCGCTGATCTCGAGCAGGATGATGCGGCCGGCGCCGTGACGCGCGCACTGGCGGCACAGCTCGGAGCCGATCGAACCACCGGCGCCGGTGACCATCACCGTACGCCCGCCCAACCAGCCACGGATCAGGTTCCAGTCCGGCATGATCGGCTTGCGGCCGAGCAGGTCCTCGATCGCCACTTCCTTCAACTGCCCCGGCAGCGACTGGCCCTGCAGGATATCGCTGAGCTTGGGCACGGTGCGGAACGGCACGCCGGTGCTTTCGCAGATGGCGACGATGCGCTGCATGCCCGCAGCGTCCAGCGACGGAATGGCGATCACCAGCAGCTTGGCCGCGGTCTCGCGGACCACTGTCGGCGCATCGTCCAGGGTGCCGAGGATCGGCAGGCCCTGCAGCTTGGCACCGCGCAGGTGCGGCGCGTCGTCCAGCAGGCCGACCGGCTCGAAATTGCCCGAACGGCGCAGGTCACGGACCAGCGTCTCGGCGGCCTGGCCGGCACCCAGGATCAGCACGCGACGCGCGGACGAGTCCGACTGCAGCGCCTGATAGTCCTTCCAGGCCCGGTACAGCAGGCGCGGCGCGCCCAGCAGCGCCGACAGCGCGAACGGATAGATCACCAGCACCGACATCGGCACGCCGTCGAAGCGCTTCCACATCAGCACCAGCACGATGGCGACCATGCCGATGAAACTGGCCTTGAAGATGTTCAGCAGGTCGCTGACGCTGGCGAACCGCCACAGGCCGCGATAGAGGCCGACGCGCCAGAACACCATGCCCTGCAGCAGCAGCACCAGCGTGGTGTCGACGTTCCAGAGTGGGAGCTCGGGGGCGTTGGCCAGGATCGAGTACCGCCCCGCGTGGAGCAGCTGCCAGCATGCCCAGACCATGAACAGGTCATGGCAGACGATGGCCGAACGCGGCATCAGGCCGAGGATTCTGTCCCGCCAGGGTGAAGCCATAAGTCAGGTATTTCCTTTTGGGTGGCGCAATCCATTGCGCAGGAGGAGCCAGAGGACGCTCAGCGCGGTGAACCACGCGATCGCCACGGCAGCCTCCCACCTCGGCTGCAAATTGGAGCAGACATTAAGCACTGTAATACTGAACAGGCCCAAAGCAAAGTACATCCCTGTTACCTGGGCGTGACTGGCTCCTGCCTGCACCGCGCGCTGGTAAACGTGCTGGGTATGGGGTTCCATCCAGCGTTGTCCGGAAATGATGCGCGCCAGCAGTGTGAAGCCCGCGTCCACAAGGAAGGGCGATGCCGACACCAGCAGCAGGATCCAGTGGATGTCGGTCTTTACGCTGGCCAGTGCCAGCACTGCCGCCACCGCGTAGCCCAGCGCGCCACTTCCGACATCGCCCATGAAGATCCGGGCCCGCGGGAAGTTGAACGGCAGGAAGCCAAGGCAGGCCAGGCCCAACGCGACCGCCGCCAGCGAGTACGGCCAAGGCAGCAGCGGCGCCAGTCCCAGCGCGACCACGATGGCCTGGCTGGCGGCGATGCCGTTGATCCCATCCATGAAATTCCAGATGTTGATCAGCGAAGCGGTGAACAGCAGGACCAGTACGGCCAGCATCCAGCTGCCGCCATGGACCTTGACCAGCGCGGCCAGCAGCGCGGCGGCGATGAAGTGCACCATCAGGCGGCGCATGGCCGGAAGCGGCCGGTGGTCGTCCCACCAGCCGATACCCGCCACCAGCGCCAGGCCAAGGCTGGCGACCAGCAGGCTCGGACGCGCTTCGGGCCAGGCCCACATGGCAACACCGGCGGTCACCAGCAGGCTGATGACGATGGCGATGCCGCCGCCACGCAGGGTCGCCACGCTATGACTGCGGCGTTCGCCCGGCTGGTCAAACAGTTGCCGGCGCAGCGCGTAGCCCCGCGCTGCCCAGGTCAGTGCCGCACTCAGCAGGGCCAGACCCAGCAGCGCGCCCATCACGAGCCACGGCATGGATCAGAGCACCGCGTAGTTCAGCAGCGGCTTGACCGTACCCCACTCCTTGCAGCTCGGGCACTGCCAGTGGTGGGTGCGCGCACCGAAACCACAACGGGTGCAGCGATAGGCCGGATTGCGCACCAGCAACTGGTCGGTGATGTGCTTGAGGTCGTGCAGGGTCGCCGTGGAATCGGCACCTTCAGCCAGTGTCAGGTCGATCAGCGCGGACTCGCCACGCACCGACGGGCGATCCTTGAGCTGGCGGCCCAGGTAGGCACGGGCCGGGGCCACGCCCTCCTGCTCTTCCATCAGACGGGTCAGCGCCAGCACCGGGGCAATGCCACGGTAATGCTCGGTCATCTCCGACAGGAAGGCGCGCGCGCCGGCCAGATCGCCCACCTTGCGGTAGTTCTGCATCAGCGCCGGCAGCAGCTCCGGCAGGTACTCCGGATCGTTGCGCGCCGCGCGCTCGAAGGCGCGCACGGCCGCTTCCGGATTGCCGGCATCGGTTTCCAGGCGGCCTTCAATGATGCCGGCACGGACCGACATCGCATCGGCCTGGTAGGCCCGGGCAATCGCTGCCCTCGCCTCTTCCAGCTTGCCGGCACCGCGGAAGCGTTCGGCCAGTTCGCATTCGAACTGGCCGATCAGCTTGCCCATCGGCTCGCCGGTGACATCCTCGAAACGGGTGGCGTTGTCGATCGCCTTTTCCCAGTCGCGCTCGGCCTGGTAGATGCCGATCAGGTGCTTGAGTGCCTGCGGGGCACGCTGGTCCAGCTGGGCCAGTTCGGTGAACACGGTTTCGGCGCGGTCCAGCAGGCCGGACTTCATGTAATCCTCGCCCAGCGCCAGCAGCGCCTGCACGCGCTGCGCATCACTCAGGTCATGGCGATTGACCAGCCCCTGGTGCAGGCGGATGGCGCGGTCGACTTCACCACGGCGGCGGAACAGATGGCCCAGCGCGACCTGGGTCTCGAAGGTTTCCTTGTCCAGCTCGGCGATGTGCAGGAACAGCTCGATGGCCTTGTCCGGCTGCTCGTTGAGCAGGTAGTTCAGGCCACGGAAATAGGTGCTCGACAGGCGGCTGACCTGGCTGTCACCGTGGCGTTGACCACCACGCCGTCCGATCACCCACCCGGCCAGTGCGGCCAGCGGAACGAACAGGAAGAACCAGAACCACTCGGTGACGAAATCCATCTTCGATCAGCGTCCATCAAAAGATTGGGGGGAAGCAACCGGTGCCGGCGTGGCGACAGCGGACTTGTTGGCGCGGCGCAACTGGCTGTAGAGCGGAATGACCACGCTCACCAGCACCAGGCCAGCGCCGACGATGACACCCACCAGCAGCGCGGCGATCAGGGCCACGCCCACCGAGGTGTGCAGTTGGGTAAACAGCAGGTTGATCGACATCGCGGTCATGTTGACCGCACCGATGATCAATCCAAGGATCAGTACCGCCAGCAGGACCAGCAGACGAAAAACCTTCATGCGACAGCTCCAGTGGCAGGAGTCCGTAGCTTATCCGACTCGCGGCTGGATTCGCACGCGGTGGCGCGACGGGAGGCTCAGGCCGGATCGGCGTCCAGCGGCAGCACACTGCTGACCCGCTCGCGCAGTTCCTTGCCCGGCTTGAAATGGGGAACGTGCTTGCCCGGCAGGGCAACCGATTCGCCGGTCTTCGGGTTGCGACCGAGGCGCGGCGGACGATAGTGCAGCGAGAAGCTGCCAAAACCACGGATTTCGATGCGATCCCCGGCGGACAGCGATCCGCCCATCATTTCCAGCAACGACTTCACCGCCAGATCGACATCATCGGCCTTCAGGTGCGCCTGGCGGCGCGCAAGGATTTCGATCAGTTCGGATTTGGTCATTACCGGCTCACATCAGGGGTATCCCAGCCTGAAACGGCCCGGGCAATGCCCGGGCCGTCCAGGAAACAACGAACAGCGTAAGGCCGATTACTCGGACTTGTTGCCGTTCAGCTGTGCACGCAGCAGCGCGCCCAGCTGGGTGGTGCCGCTGGAAGCCGAAGAGGACTGGTATTCCTCCAGCACTTCGCGCATTTCAGCGTCGTCCTTGGCCTTGATCGACAGCTGCAGGGTACGGCCCTTGCGGTCCATGCCCACGAACTTGGCTTCGACCTTGTCGCCGACCTTCAGGTGCTGGGTGGCGTCGTCAACGCGCTCGTTGGCGATGTCGCGGGCCGAGACGTAACCTTCGATGCCGTCAGCCAGCTCGATGATCGCGCCCTTGGCGTCGACTTCCTTCACCACGCCTTCGACCTTGGAGCCCTTCGGATTGGCAGCCATGTACTGGCCGAACGGATCCTGCTCCAGCTGCTTCACGCCCAGGGAGATGCGCTCGCGCTCCGGATCGACAGCCAGGACGACGGCGTCCAGGGTATCGCCCTTCTTGAAGTTGCGAACGACGTCTTCGCCGGTGGTGTTCCAGCTGATGTCGGACAGGTGGACCAGGCCGTCGATGCCGCCGTCCAGGCCGATGAAGATGCCGAAGTCGGTGATCGACTTGATCTGGCCCGACACCTTGTCACCCTTCTTGTGGGTGGCAGCGAAGGTTTCCCACGGATTGGCGGCAACCTGCTTCATGCCCAGCGAGATACGGCGACGCTCTTCATCGACGTCCAGCACCATCACTTCGACTTCATCACCCACCTGGACAACCTTGGACGGGTTGACGTTCTTGTTGGTCCAATCCATCTCGGAGACGTGCACCAGGCCTTCGACGCCCGGTTCGATCTCAACGAACGCACCGTAATCGGTGACGTTGGAGACCTTGCCGAAGACGCGGCTGTTGGCCGGGTAACGACGGCCGATGTTGTCCCACGGATCCTCGCCCAGCTGCTTCAGGCCCAGCGAAACGCGGTTGCGCTCGCGGTCGAACTTCAGCACGCGGACGTCCAGCTCGTCGCCGACGTTCACGACTTCCGACGGGTGACGCACGCGCTTCCACGCCATGTCGGTGATGTGCAGCAGGCCGTCGATACCGCCCAGGTCCACGAACGCGCCGTAATCGGTCAGGTTCTTGACGACACCCTTCAGGATCGCGCCTTCCTGCAGCTTGTCCATCAGCTGCTCGCGCTCTTCCGAGTGCTCGCTTTCGACGACAGCGCGGCGCGAGACCACGACGTTGTTACGCTTGCGGTCCAGCTTGATGAGCTTGAACTCGAGCTCCTTGCCTTCCAGGTAGGCCGGATCGCGCACCGGGCGCACATCGACCAGGGAACCCGGCAGGAAGGCGCGGACATCCTTGATGTCCACGGTGAAACCACCCTTGACCTTGCCGCTGATGCGGCCGGTGATGGTTTCGTTCTTTTCCAACGCTTCTTCCAGCTCGTCCCACACCATCGCGCGCTTGGCCTTCTCGCGCGACAGGACGGTTTCGCCGAAGCCGTTCTCGATCGAGTCGAGGGCGACCTTGACGATGTCGCCTTCGGCGACGTCGATTTCGCCAGCGTCGTTACGGAACTGTTCGATCGGCACGATGCCTTCGGACTTCAGGCCAGCGTTGATCACCACGACATCGCCGCGGACTTCAACAACGGTACCGCTGACGATGGCGCCCGGCTTCAGCTTGGCCAGGTTGGCCTGGCTGGCTTCAAACAGTTCGGCAAATGATTCGGTCATTAGATTTACTCTGTTGGACACATGGGTCGGTGGCGTCCCCTTCAGGGGAATGGCGACCGCCCGCCTGTTGGTCGACCCCGGAAACGCAGGTCGTGTGTAGTAGGAAAACCGCCACGCATCATTGCGCGACGGAGCTGGTACAGCACTGTTATGCGCGACCACCGCCGATGCTGCTGGCAGTGCTCCCGCGCGAACGGATCAGGCAGCCGGAACCGGAAGCAGATCCATCACTCTGGCAACGACATCTGCGATGCCGATGCCTGTGGTGTCGATGAGGACAGCATCGTCTGCCGGCTTCAGGGGCGCCACGGTACGCTGAGCATCACGGGCGTCGCGGGCCATGATCTCGCGCAGGAGGTCATCAAAGTTAACAGAAACCCCCTTGTCTTTCAACTGCTTATGCCGGCGCTCGGCGCGCTCCTCGGCACTGGCGGTCAGGAAGACCTTATAGGGGGCGTCCTTGAAGATCACCGTACCCATGTCGCGGCCATCGGCAACCAGGCCGGGCAGCTCCCTGAATGCGCGCTGGCGCTCCTTCAGGGCCGCGCGGACCTCCGGAATGGCGGCAATGGCCGAGGCCAGGGCGCCAGTGGTCTCCAGGCGCAGCTCGTCGGTGGCATCGGTGCCGTTGACCATGACCCGCATCGACTCGCCCTGTTCAACAAACTGAACATGGGTGTCGAAGGTGCAGCGCACCAGTGCCGAGGCATCGGACGTATCAATGTCGGCCCAGCTCGCGGCCACGCCCACTGCCCGGTACAGCGCGCCCGAATCCAGGTAATGCCAGCCCATCCGGCGCGCGATGATGCGGCTGATGGTACCCTTGCCGGCCCCGGAAGGGCCGTCGATGGTCAGGACGGGAGCGAGTGGATTCATGGGGTTCCCAGAGCGTGTGAAGGGGTCATTCTAGCCCCTGCCAGACACCCCCAGCGGGATCTTTTGTGCAACCACTTGAAACCACGAGGAAAAGCCCGGTAGAATGGCGGGCTTGAACGAGCGTCAACTGCCGATTGTCTTTCGCATATCGCGGCCACGCTCCACCCGAACAACTACTGTTTACGCCGAGGTATGCCATGAAAGTCCTGTCCTCCCTGAAGTCGGCGAAGGCCCGTCACCGTGACTGCAAGGTCGTGCGTCGTCGTGGCAAGATCTTCGTCATCTGCAAGTCGAACCCGCGTTTCAAGGCGCGTCAGCGCTAAGCCTCACAGCCTTCCGGCTGCGGCTGGCCCTACGCGGGGCCGACCCGATGCAAGAAACCGCCTTCGGGCGGTTTTTTGTTTATGCGGCTTTTTCCTGCCGTTTTTGCTGTAATCGCCTTTCTTGACCACTGGGGAGTAGATCGAGATGAAGCGTTACCTGTCCGCCCTGGCCGTGATGGCCACCCTGGCCGCCGCCACACCGGCACTGGCCGATACCCTGCTTGTCGACCGTGCCCGCGAGAAGCCGGCCGGTGCCCTGCCCGTGCGCGGCCAGAGCATGCAGCAGGTGCAGGCGCAGTTCGGCGCGCCCAGCGAGCAGCTGCAGCCACGTGGCGGGCAGAAGCGGCAGTGGCCGACCATCAACCGCTGGGTGTACCCGCAGTTCACCGTCTACTTCGAGAAGCAGAAGGTGATCGACGTGGTGGCCAACCAGGCGGACCCGAACGAAATCGGCCCGAAACCGCCGATCCGTTGATCCCTTTACCCGCCGTGGGCGGGCCTGTGTAGCGAGACCATGAACCAGACCCTTCGTTTTCCTGCCGAGTGGGAAGCCCAGAGCGGCGTCCTGATTGCCTGGCCCACCGCCGACACCGACTGGGCTGACCGCCTGGGCCAGGTGGAAGAGACCTACATCGCCCTGGTCGCGGCCATCACCCGCTTCCAGCCGGTGCTGATCTGCGTGGCCGACGACGATGTGGAGACCTATGCCGAGATGCGGCTGCGCTCCAACCGCATCGACATGGACAAGGTCCACTTCACCACGGCGGCCTACGACGATACCTGGCTGCGCGACTCCGGCCCGATCACCCTGCGCCGCGCCGACGGCGGCTTCCAGCTGCTGGATTTCCGCTTCACCGGCTGGGGCGGCAAGTTCGACGCCACCCTGGATGACCAGCTGGTGGGCGTGCTCGACCAGGCCGGCGTGTTCAACGACGCGCCGGTGCGCAGCATCCCGTTCGCGCTGGAAGGCGGCGGCATCGAGACCGACGGCGAAGGCACCCTGCTGACCACCTGGAAGTGCCTGCACGAGCGCCACCCGGACCGCGACCGCGCCAGCCTGAGCGCCGACCTGGCCGACTGGCTGCAGCAGGACCGCGTGCTGTGGCTGGACCACGGCTACCTGGAAGGCGACGATACCGACGCGCATATCGACACCCTCGCCCGCTTCGCCTCGGCTGACAGCATCGTCTACCAGGCCTGCGACGACGCGAGCGACTCGCACTACGCCGAGCTGCAGGCGATGGGCAACGAACTGGCCGCGCTGCGCACCAGGGACGGCCAGCCGTATCGCCTGTTCCCGCTGCCGTGGGCACAGCCAGTGATCGACGAAGGCCGCCGCCTGGCTGCGTCGTACGCCAATTACCTGATCGTCAATGGTGCGGTGCTGATGCCGGCCTACGGTGATCCGGCCGACGACCTGGCCCGCGACGTGCTGGCGCAGGCGCACCCGGGCCGCGAGATCGTGCAGGTGCCCTGCCGCTCGCTGATCTGGCAGAACGGCAGCCTGCACTGCATCACCATGCAGCTGCCGGCAGGGCTGTTGAAGGCGTAAGCCGAACCGGTAGCGCCGGGCCATGCCCGGCGAACGCTGCCGCATCTGGAAAATCCGCCGGGCATGGCCCGGCGCTACCGATTGCGTGCACCCATTCAGCGCGCGACACGCCGTCGCCGCCCATCCGCGCTAACATGCTGGTTTTCCCCCGCAGGAACGCCCCGCATGAACTCGCGCAGCCCCCTTACCGTCGCCCTGATCCAGGAGCGCAACCACGGTGATGCCGCCGCCAACCTGGCGGTGATCGAAGCACGCGTGGCCGAGGCGGCTGCGCAGGGTGCCAAGCTGGTGCTGCTGCAGGAACTGCATAACGGGCCATACTTCTGCCAGCACGAGTCGGTGGACGAGTTCGACCTGGCCGAGCCGATTCCGGGCCCGAGCACCGAGCGCCTGGGCGCGCTGGCGAAGAAGCATGGCGTGGTGCTGGTGGGCTCGCTGTTCGAGCGCCGCGCTGCCGGCCTGTACCACAACACCGCCGTCGTCTTCGAGAAGGACGGCACGTTGCTGGGCAAGTACCGCAAGATGCATATCCCGGACGACCCGGGCTTCTACGAGAAGTTCTACTTCACCCCGGGCGACATCGGCTTCAAGCCGATCGACACCTCGGTGGGCCGCCTTGGCGTGCTGGTGTGCTGGGACCAGTGGTACCCGGAAGCGGCACGCCTGATGGCGCTGGCCGGTGCCGAACTGCTGCTCTACCCGACCGCGATCGGCTGGGACCCGGACGACGTGCAGGACGAGAAGACCCGCCAGCGCGACGCCTGGGTGCTGAGCCACCGCGGCCACGCCGTGGCCAACGGCCTGCCGGTGCTGAGCTGCAACCGCGTCGGCCACGAGGCTTCGCCGCTGGGCGCGTCGGGCATCCAGTTCTGGGGCAACAGCCACGTGCTCGGCCCGCAGGGTGAGTTCCTGGCCGAAGCCGGCACCGACGCCACCGTGCTGCTGTGCGACGTTGACCTGCAGCGCAGCGAGCACGTGCGCCGCATCTGGCCGTTCCTGCGCGACCGTCGCATCGATGCGTACGGTGACCTGCTCAAGCGCTACATCGACTGAGCCGGAGCCCGCGCATGGCCGTCCTCATCCGTGATGCCGGCCCGGCCGACATCGCCGCGATCACCGCGATCTACGCGGTGGAAGTGACCGACTTCGTCAACACTTACGAGTACGACATCCCGGACGCGTCCGAGATGCTGCGCCGCATGCGCGACATCATCGAACGCGGCTTCCCCTACCTGGTCGCCGAGATCGACGGCCAGGTGGCCGGCTATGCCTACGCCAACACCTACCGTACCCGCGTTGCCTACCAGTGGACCGTGGAGAACTCGGTCTACGTCGATGCCGCGTTCCAGGGCAAGGGCGTTGGTACCGGCCTGCTGCAGGCGTTGATCGATGCCTGCGTGGCGCGTGGCTACCGGCAGATGGTGGCGGTGATCGGCGAACCGACCAATACCGCTTCAATCAAGCTGCACGAACGCTTCGGCTTCGAGCTGGTCGGCGTGTTCCGTGGCCTTGGCCGCAAGCACGGCCGCTGGCTGGATACCGTGCAGATGCAGCGCGCGCTCGGCGATGGCGCCGACACCGCACCTTCCAATGAATGAACCCATGACCGAAACCCTTCCCGAAACCGGCGACGACCTGTTCGCCGGCCAGCCGGTACGCGTCGTCGAACGCGACGGCGTGCGCTACACCCTGCTGGGCACTGCCCACGTTTCGCGCGCCAGCGTCGAGGCGGTGGAAAAAGCCATCGACAGCGGCCGCTTCGATGCCGTTGCCGTTGAACTGGACCCGCAGCGCCTGCAGGCACTGAGTGATCCGGACACGCTGGCCAAGCTCGACCTGGTCGAGGTGATCCGCAAGGGCCGCGTCGCCCTGTTCGCGGCCAACCTGGCGCTGTCCGCCTACCAGCGCCGCTTGGCCGAACAGCTGGACATCGAGCCGGGCGCCGAACTGAAGCGCGCGGTGGAACTGGCCCGCGAACGCGACCTGCCGGTGCACCTGATCGACCGCGAGGTCGGCCTGACCTTCCGCCGCGCCTCGCAGCGGCTGGGTTTCTTCGGCAAGCTGAAGCTGGTCGCCGGCCTCGGCGCCGGCCTGTTCTCGTCCGAGGAAGTGGGCGAGAACGAGATCGAGAAGCTCAAGCAGGGCGACATGCTGGAATCGAGCTTCGGTGAGTTCGCCAGCGAGAGCCCAGCGCTGTACGAGACCATCATCGGCGAGCGCGACCGCTACATGGCCACGCGCCTGCGCGAGGAGCACAACCCGCAGCAGCGTGAAGTGCTGGCGGTTGTCGGTGCGGGTCACCTTGCAGGCCTGGCGCGCTACCTGGAAACCGACACCGAAGCACCGGCGCCGCTGCGTGCCGAGCTGGAAGCGGTACCGAAGAAGCGCAACATCCCTTGGTTCACGCTGGGCATCCTGGCGATCGTGGCGACCGGCATCGGCGTGGGCTTCTATCGCGGCGGCCTCGGCGTGGGTACCGAGCTGCTGGCGACCTGGGCGATGTATACCGGCGGTCTGGCGGGCCTGGGCTGCCTGCTGGCCGGTGGCCACCCGCTGAGCATCCTCACTGCAATCGCGGTGGCCCCGTTCAAGCCGTTCCGCCTGAGCATCCCGACCGGCGCATTCTCGGCCTTGGTGGAAGCGCGCCTGCGCAAGCCGGCGTATGAGGACTTCCTCAAGCTGCGCGACGATGCGCAGAGCCTGAAGGGCTGGTATCGCAATCGCGTCACCCGCGTGGTGCTGACCTTCATGCTGACCAACATCGGCAGCATGCTCGGCCTGTGGCTGACCACGTTCAAGGTGTGGGGCAAGGTGGCAGGGTAAACCCCTCAACCGGCCACAGAATCTGTAGCGCCCGAGCCCACGCTCGGGCGACGCGGCGACGCGGCGAACAGCAGCCGAGCATGGGCTCGGCTCTACAGAGACAAACAGACGCGGCGAGCAGAAAAAAAGGGGGAGGCCGCCCCACTACGACCGGCCTCCCCCACACCACAACACGTTGTCGCGCATTACGGTCGAGCAAGCTCGACCACTACACCGGGGTACCCGCCACGACCTCCAGGCCGCGCGCGCGGCGGATCAGCCGCGTCACGGCATTGCGCAGGTCATCGAGCACCGCGTAGATGGTCGGCAGGAAGAGCAGGCTGACCACGGTCGAGAACGCCAGGCCGCCAGCAATCGCGCGCGCCATCGGCGCGTACTCCGGGCCGTTGCCGAACATCTGCGTATTGGTCAGCGAGATCGGCACCATCGCCAGGATCGCCGTGCCCATGGTCATCATGATCGGGCGCAGGCGCTCGCGGGAGCCTTCAACCAGTGCCTGCGTTCGGCCCATGCCGCCGCGCCGCAGGTTGTTGATGTGTTCGATCATCACGATGCCGTTGTTCACCACCACCCCCATCAGCACAAGGATGCCGATGAAGGACATGATCCCGAACGAGGTGCCGGTGATCCAGAACAGCCAGAACACGCCGAAGATCGAGAACAGCACGCCGCTCATGATCGCCGCCGGGAACAGCAGCGACTCGAACACCGCTGCCATCACCACGTAGATCATCACCAGCGCGATCAGCAGGTTGAACACCATCTGCTGCATGGCTTCGTCATCGTTGCCGTAGTCGCCGCCGTCGAAGGTGAAGCCATAGCCGGCCGGAAAGTTCATCGGCTTGAGCACCGACTCCATCGCCTTGCGGCCATCCGGCGCGGTGACCTTCTCGGCCAGGTTGGCCTTGATGGTCAGCGTGGTCTGGCGGTTGGTGCGGCCGATCTGGGTGGCCGACGAGCCGACGTCAACGGTGACCAGGCTCAGCAGCGGCACGCTGCGGCCGTCGCCGGTGCGCACGCTGAAACCGGCCAGGTCTTCCGGGCTGCTCTGCTCGGCGCCGGCGAAGCGCACCCACACCGGCACTTCATTGTCGCCGAGGCGGAACTCGCGCATCGGCGCACCGCGCAGGGCCAGGCCGACGAAGCTGGCCACCTGTTCGGCATTGAAGCCGAATGCGGCGGCGCGCTCGCGGTCGACGCGCACCTTCAGCTCACCGCCCTTCTCACCATTGTCGATGCGCACATCGCGCAGCTCGGCACGCTGGGCCAGCAGCGGCACCACTTCCTGGCCGATCTCCTGCAGCATCGAACTGGAGTCGCCGACCAGCTGCACCTGCACGCCCTGGTTGCCGCCGCCACCCCCATCGCCGCCCTGGTTGCCCACGAAGTAGTCGGTGCGGGCTGACTTCGGCAGGCCCTTGCGCAGTTCTTCCTGCAGCGCCTTGATGTCCTTGGCGTACTTCTCGTCCAGGGTGACCACGGTGGAGCTGCCTTCCTGCTCGCTGTACCAGGAATAGACCTGCTTGACGTGCAGGCGTTCACGGTTGGCATCGATCCAGTTCTCCACCCGCGCCACTTCCTCGGACATCTGCCGGTAGGTGTAGGCGCCCTTCCACATGTAGCCGATGAAGATGTCCTTGCCGCCGTCACCACCGAACATGTCGATCTTGGTCAGCTTCATCGGCACCAGGCTGACCAGCACCACCAGCAGAATGCCGAGCAGGCTCCAGCCACGATGATGCAGCGACCAGTCCAGCAGCCTGGCGTAGCGGCGCTGCAGGCGCGCGATCATGCCGGTCTGCGAGTGCACCAGCTTGGGCGTGGCCATGCGCGCGGACAGCATCGGGATCAGGCTGACCGCGACCAGCCACGAGGCCAGCAGCGAGACCGAGATGGTGATCGCGATCTGCGCCATGAAGATGCTGATGTTGTTGGTCTCGCCGAACAGGTTCGGCACGAACACGATGCAGTGGCACAGCGTGCCGGCGCTGAGCGCGATGGCCACGTTGCGGGTGCCGATGATCGAGGCCAGCCGCGGCTGCCCGGGCAGGCGCTCGCGCTCCTGGTAGATGCTCTCCACCACCACCACGGCGTTGTCGACCAGCATGCCGACGGCCAGCAGCAGGCCCATCATGGTCAGGATGTTCAGCGTCACCCCGACGAAGTACATGAAGCCCAGGGTGATGGTGAAGCAGATCGGGATGGCCAGGGTGACCATCAGCGTGGACGGCCAATGGCGCAGGAAGAAGAACAGCACCGTCACCGACAGGATCAGGCCGACCGCACCGGCCTCGGCCAGTTCCAGCAGCGAGGAGGTCACCGCCTTGCCCTGGTTGTCGATCACCTTGATCTGCACGTCGCGCATCGACGGCTCCGCGCGGATCGATTCGACCTCGGCCAGCGCCGCGCGCGAGACTTCCACCAGGTTGGCGCTGCGTTCCTTGAAGATGTCCAGGCCGACCGCCGGGTTGCCGTCCAGGCGACGCCCGTAGTTCATCCGCGCCGGCTTCAGGCGCACGTCGGCGATGTCGCCCAGGCGCAGGCCCTTGGCGTTGATCACCAGGTCGCGCATTTCCTGCAGGTCGGTGATCTCGCCCACCGGCTGCACGCGCACGCGCTGGCCGTTGTCATCGATCTGCCCGGCGGAGATCGAGAAGTTCAGCGTGCGCAGGCGCTCGCTCAGCTCATTGATGCTCAGACCGTGCGCGTTGAGGCGGTTCGGATCGATGGCGATCTCCACCTCGTTCGGCGGCGCGCCGGTGATGTCGACGCGGGCCACGCCGGGGATGCGCTCGATGCGCCGCTTGAACTCGCGGTCGAGCATGTCATAGGCAGTGGTCAGGTCGGTGGTGCTGGCCAGCCGCACCTTCAGCACCGGCTGGTCACTGCTGGACCACTTGAACACGTTGTAGCGCTGCAGGTCATCGGGCAGGTCGCTGCGGATCGCATCGATGCGTTCGCGTGCATCGGAGGCGGCGATGGCGATGTCGCGGTCCCAGTCGCTGAACTCGATGAAGATCAGCGCCGCCTCGGAGGTGGCCGACGAGCGCATGCGCTTGATGCCGGTCATCGTCGCCAGCGATTCCTCCACCGGGCGGATGATGGTCCGCTCCACTTCCTCCGGGGTTGAACCGGTGTACGGGATCTGCACGAACAGGAACGGCGCGGAGATGTCCGGCAGCGCTTCCAGCGGCAGCCGGAACGAGGCGATCAGGCCGATCACCACCAGTGACACGAAACACATGATGGTGGTGACCGGACGGCGGATGGAGAATTCGGCAACACTCATGCCGGCTCCTCCACACCCGCCGCGCTGCCTGCTGCACCCGGCTCGATCTCACCGGCGTGCTTGCGGCCACGCTCGCGGTAGTAGGCATCACCGCGGCGATCCATCAGGTCGTACACCACCGGGATCACCAGCAGGGTGAGCAGGGTCGACACCAGCAGGCCACCGATCACGGTGATCGCCATCGGCGCACGCACTTCAGCACCCTCGCCCATCGCCACCGCCAGCGGCAGGAAGCCGAACAGCGTGCACAGGGTGGTCATGATGATCGGCCGCAGGCGCGAGCGCGCACCTTCCACCAGGGCCTCATGCTTGGCCACGCCGGACTCGCGCAGCTGGTTGACCTTGTCGATCAGGATGATCGCGTTCTTGGTGACCAGGCCCACCAGCAGGATCAGGCCGATGAACACCACCACCGAGATGGGCTTGCCGGTCAGCATCAGTGCCAGGATCGCGCCGACCAGCGCCAGCGGGATGGTGAACAGGATCACGAACGGATGCAGCAGCGACTCGAACTGCGACGCCATCACCAGGTAGACCAGGAAGATCGCCAGGCCGAAAGCGAAGATCAGCGACTTCGCCGCCTGCGCCAGCTCCTCACCCTGGCCGCCGATGTGCAGGCCGACACCCGCGCCCAGCGGTTGCTCGGCGGCCATCTGCTGCACTTCACGCATGGCCGCCCCCAGATCGATGTCGCGCAGGTTGGCCGAGACCACGGCCACGCGGGTCTGGTCGGCGCGATGGATCTCACTGGGGCCGGTGGTGGCGACCACGTCGGCCACCGCGTCCAGCGTGACCGGGCGGGTGCTGCCCGGATTGACGATCAGCCGACGGATGCTCTCCACGCTGGCACGGTCGCCCTCCTGGGCACGCACCAGCACGTCGATCTTGCGGTCACGGAAGCTGTAGCGGGTGGCCACGTCACCGCGCACCTTCTTCACCACCACATCGGCGATCTGGCGGGTGGTCAGGCCCAGCGCACCCGCGCGTTCCTGGTCGAAGCGGATCTGGATTTCCGGGAAGCCCTCCTCCACCGTCGACTTCACGTCGGCGTAGTGCGCGTTGCCGCGCAGCATCGCCGCCAGGCGCTGGCCGGCCACTTCGAGCGTCGCCATGTCCTGCCCGCGCAGCTCGATTTCCAGCGGCGTGGAGAAACTGAACAACGCCGGCCGCGCGAAGTCGACCTGGGCACCCGGATGCTGGCCCATGGTGTCACGCAGGCGCTCGGTGATCTCCGCCTCGGTGCGCGCGTTGCCGCCGCCTTCCATCACCACGGTCAGCTTGCCGATGTTCTCGCCGCTTTCGGTCGGGCTGGCATCCAGGCGGGTGCCGCTGCCACTGACACCATACAGCGAGGCCACGCCTTCACCCTTGCCATGCGCCAGCTGCAGCTCGCGCACCAGCGCATCGGTCTGCTTCAGCGGCGTGCCGGCCGGCAGCTTCACCGTCATTTCGAAGCGGTCCTGTGCCAGCTGCGGAATCAGGTCGGCACCGAGCATCGGCACCAGCGCCATGGTCGCCACGAAGATGATCGTGGCCACGCCCAGCACCTTGCCCGGATGCGCCAGCGCGCTCGGCAGCAGTCGCAGGTAGCCGCGCTCGGCACCGGCATAGGGCTTCATCGCCAGATCGCTGGCCTTGCGCATCACCGGGCCGACCACCGCCACCACGCCACGCCACGCCCGCACGACCAGCCAGGCCAGCGCATAGAAGCTCCAGCGCGCGGTCGCCACGGCACCACGGCGACCCAGCGCCACCGGCTTCTGCCAACGGTTCTGCGGCTGCCACGGCTCGTTCGGTGCCTCTTCCGGGAACGCCAGCGTCGGCCGTCCCTTCAGCGAGCTCAGCATCGGGATCAGCGTCATCGACACCAGCAGCGAGATCGCAATGGCGATCGCCACGGTCAGTGCCTGGTCGCGGAACAGCTGGCCGGCGATGCCGTCGACGAACACCAGCGGCAGGAACACCGCGATGGTGGTCAGGGTCGAGGCGACCACCGCCATGCTCACTTCGCGGGTACCGACGATGGCCGCCTGCAGGATACCCAGGCCACGCTCACGCGCCTTGGCGATGCTCTCCAGCACCACGATCGAGTCGTCCACCACCAGGCCGGTAGCCAATGCCAGGCCGCCCAGCGACATCACGTTCAAGCTGAGGCCGAGCTGGCCCATGAAGAAGAACGTGGCGATGATCGAGACCGGCAACGACAGGCTGATCACGAACGTGCTCCAGCCATCGCGCAGGAACAGGAAGATGATCAGGATGGCCAGCAGCCCGCCGATCACCGCATCCTTCTTGACGTCGGCGATGGCGTGCTCGATGAAGCGCGACTGGTCCTCGATGGTGGTCATCTCGACATCGGAGGGGAACGTGCCCTTGATCTGCTCCAGGCGCTTGCGCAGCGCTTCGGCGGTGGACACGGTGTTGGCATCGCCTTCCTTGTAGATGGCCAGTTCAACCGATTCCTTGCCACCCAGGCGGATCACCGCTTCGCGTTCCTTGTAGCCCTGGCGCACGGTGGCCACATCCTTCAGGCGCACCGGCACACCGTTGGCGACCACGCTGGAACCACCGCCGGAGGACGCGCTCTGCGCCGCCGACGCCGCCGCGATCGCGGCCGCCGAACCGGTCGATGCGGCGATGTTGAACATCTGCTGCAGTGCCGAGTCGGCCGCGCTGCCATTGGCGGCCTGGGTGGTCACCAGCAGGTTGCGGATTTCCTCCAGGTCGGCGAACTGGTTGACGGTGCGCACCAGGAAGCGCTGCGAACCCTCCTCCAGGCGACCGCCGGAGATGTTGATGTTCTCGTCCTTCAGGCGCTTGATGACGGTGTCGATCGGCAGGTTCAGCTGCGCCAGCTTCTGCTGGTCGATGTCGACCTGGATCTCGTCTTCCAGGCCACCGCCGACCTTGACCGCTGCGACGCCGGTGACCGGCTCCAGCTTCTTCTTAAGGTCTTCATCGGCATAGCGGCGCAGGCCGGTCAGCTCGCGGATCGCATCGGCATCGCTGGCCGGTGCCACCTTGTTCGACAGCACCAGGCGCATGATCGGCTCGGTGGACGGATTGAAGCGCAGCAGCACCGGGGCCTTGGCCTCCAGTGGCAGGTTCAGCGCTTCCATCTTGTCGCGCACCTCCAGGCTGGCCTGGTCCATGTTGGTGCCCCAGGCGAACTCCAGCACCACATCGCTCTGGCCGGTGCGCGAGACCGACTTCAGCTTGCGCAGGTTCTTGACCACGCCCACCGCTTCTTCGACCGGCTGGGTGATCAGGGTTTCGATTTCGGTCGGCGCCGCACCGGTGTACTCGGTGCGCACGGTCAGCGTCGGGTAGCTCAGGTCGGGCAGCAGGTTGACCTTGAGGTTGCCCAGCGCGATCAGCCCGAACAGCAGCAGGGTGACCGTGCACATGGCGATGGTCACGCGGCGGCGGGTGGCGAATTCCACCAGGCCGCCGCGCATGCCGGCGGCGGCGCCGTCGCTCGCCGGCGAGGCACCGTGGTCGTGGCCCGGGGCGGTCATTGCTTGCTCCCGGCCTTGTCTGCCGGCTTGGCGGCCGCTGCGACCGTCTTCGCCTTTGCCTTCGGATCAGCGATCACCTGCACTGCGGTGCCGTCGCGCAGCGCGACCTTGCCGGCGGTGACCACCTGATCACCGGCCGCCAGGCCATCACGGATCTCCACCCACGGGCCCTCGGCGTAACCCAGCTTGACCGGAACGCGTGCGACCTTGCCTTCGCGCACCCGGAACACCGCCGGCTCACCGTCGTCGAGCAGCGCCAGGCGCGGCACCACCAGCGCATCGGCACGCTGGTCGTAATCGATGCGGATGCGGCCGAACATGCCGGGCTGCAGCGCATGCGCGGCGCCATCGAAGGCGCTGACCACGCGAAACGTGCCGCTGCCCGAATCCACCACCGGCGCGATGCGATCGACGGTGCCGGTGAAGCTCTGCCCCGGCAGTGCATCGGCAGCCAGTGTCACCGGCTGGCCGGCGCGCAGCGTGGCCAGCTCGCGCTCGGGCACATTGAGCGTGGCTTCCAGCCGCGAGTTGTCGACGATGCGGAAGATCGGCGTGTTGATCTGCACGAAGTTGCCGGTCTTGATCGAGCGCGAGGCGATCACGCCGGAGATCGGCGCCACCACCGTGGTGTAGGACAGTTCCAGCGTGGCCAGGCGGTACTGCGCACGGACGTTTTCCAGGTCGTAGCGCAGCTGGTCAACGCTGGCCGCACTGACCAGCTGCTGGACGACCAGCTTCTGTGCACGCTGATAGTCGTTTTCCAGCTTGCGCATCTGCGCTTCGCTCTGCGCCACGGCCAGGCGTGCGCGGTCCGGGTCCAGGCGCACCAGCGGCTGGCCAGCGGTCACCCGCTGGCCTTCCTCGACCAGCACCGCCAGCGCCACGCCGGAGGTCTTGGCGACCACCTGCGATTCGGCGCGTGGTTCCAACGCGGCGGTACCGGTGTAGCTGGCCGCGACGGCACGGTGGCTGGCCACGGCCACTTCGACCGGGACCGCGTCGACCTTCTTCTCCTCCTTGGTCTCGGCGGCCTTGGCTTCGGAATTGGGCCCTGCGGCGCAACCGCCCAGCAGCAGGGAGGTGGAGATCAGCAGTGCGGCAGCGCAGATTCCGCTGCGACGGCCGGACAGGAAGGTTGGGTGCGACATCGTCAGGTCCCTGGAGGATGCGTGGACAGGTGTGGTAGCAAAGTAATGCACCACTTCACGGCAACACCATATCCCAAAGGTCATGGTGCCTTCACGCCACTGGTCGGCCCGCCCCCCCATTTCAGCTAGATGAAACCTGGGGCTATACTCGGGTCGTTCCGTACCCCACGCCGGAACGACCAGACCCGAATCCCCGGAAACGACACCATGCGCCCGCAGCCGCTCGCCGCTTGTCTCGCTCTGGCCGTCCTCCTGCCCCTTGGGGCCGCCGCACAGCCCGCTCCTGCTCCTGCCACACCGGCCCCGGCCCCGGCTCCCGCCGCTGCCCCGGCGCCCGCCGCCCCCACCGGCAACTTCGACAATGGCCGTGTCCTGGCCTACACCTGTCAGGGCTGCCACGGGATCACCGGCTACAAGAACGCCTACCCCAGTTACCGGGTGCCGAAGATCGGCGGCCAGACCCAGCAGTACCTGGCCCAGGCCCTGACCGAGTACCGCCAGGGCAAGCGCCGGCATCCGACGATGCAGGCGCAGTCGATGAGTTTCAGCGAACAGGAGATCGCCGATCTCTCTGTTTACCTGTCCACCGTCAAGTAAGGCCCGCCCATGTCGAAAGCCGCGCATCCGATGCGTCACGCCATCGCCCTGTCCGTTGCCCTGCTGCTGGCATCCTGTTCGCAGTCGCAGGTGGAAAACAGCGAGAAATCCGCCGCCGACCCGGGCCATGCCAGCGGCGAACACGGCTCTTCTTCTTCGGCCGGCCTGCCCGCAGGCCGCGAGGCCGCCGGTGAAGCCCGCGCCAAGGTGAAGGGCAAGGCCACCAACCAAAGCTGCATCGACTGCCACGGGGCTGACGGCAATGCGCCGATCGACCCGACCTATCCGAAGCTGGGTGGGCAGTACGGCGACTATCTGGCGCACGCCCTGCAGGCCTACCGTGCCGGTGACCGCCAGCACATGTTGATGACGCTGCAGGCGAAGGACCTGAGCGATCAGGACATCGCCGATCTGGCGGCGTACTTCGGTAGCCGGCCGAGCCAGTTGCGGGATCTGCACGGGGTCAAATGACTCCCAGCCCCCCCCGGTGGGTGTGGAATCCGCTTTGTTGGGTGCGGACCATGGTCCGCACTGATGCAGACATCCACGCATGGCGTGGATCTACCAGGCACCGGCGTCGGTAGGTGCGGACCGTTGGTCCGCACGAACCCGGCGAACTCAGCCTTCCAGCTCTTCCCAGCGTGCGTACGCGGCATCCAGCTCGGCCTGCACCTTGGCCAGCTGCTGGGTGTGCGCGGTCACTTCGGCGCTGCTGCGGGTGTAGAACGACGGATCGTTCATCGCCGAGGTCAGCCCTTCGACATCGCCTTCCAGCTTCTCGATGGTCTTCGGCAGCTGCTCCAGTTCGCGCGCTTCCTTGTAGGCCAGCTTGCGCTTCGGTGCGGCCGGAGCTGCGGCCGTCGGGGTGGCCGGTGCAGCAACCGCCGGCTTGGCTGCCGGAGCCGCAGCAGGCGCTGCGATGCTGGCTGCATAGCGCTGCCAGTCGCTGTAGCCGCCGACGTACTCGCCAATCACGCCATCGCCTTCCATCACCAGCGTGGAGGTCACCACGTTGTCGATGAAGTCACGGTCGTGGCTGACCAGCAGCAGCGTGCCGGTGTAGTCGCCCAGCAGCTCTTCCAGCAGCTCCAGGGTTTCCACGTCGAGGTCGTTGGTCGGTTCGTCCATCACCAGCAGGTTGGACGGCTGCGCGAACAGCTTGGCCAGCAGCAGGCGGTTGCGCTCGCCACCGGACAGGCGGGTGATCGGTGCGCGCGCACGTTCCGGGGTGAACATGAAGTCCTGCAGGTAGGCATGCACGTGCTTGCGCTTGCCGTTGAACTCGAGGAAATCGCGGCCTTCGGCCACGTTCTCGATCGCGCTCCAGTCTTCGCGCAGCACCGCGCGGTACTGGTCGAAATAGGCGATCTGCAGGTTGGTGCCGGCGTTGACTTCGCCCTTGGCCGGCTGCAGTTCACCCAGCAGCAGCTTCAGCAGCGTGGTCTTGCCACTGCCGTTGGGGCCGATCAGGCCGATGCGGTCGCCACGCAGGATAGTCGTGGTGAAATCGCGGACCATGGTGCGCTCGCCGAAGGCGAACGAAATGTCCTTGACGTCGATGACCTTCTTGCCGGAGCTGACGCCCTGTGCGGCTTCCATCTTGACGTTGCCACTGAGATCGCGGCGCTGCGAACGCTCGGTGCGCATCGCCTTCAGGCGGCGCACGCGGCCTTCGTCGCGGGTACGACGGGCCTTGATGCCCTGGCGGATCCACACTTCTTCCTGCGCCAGCAGCTTGTCGAAGCGTGCGTTTTCCTGCGCCTGCGCGTTGAGGCGTTCCTCGCGACGGCGCTCGTAGTTGGCCCAGTCGCCCGGCCAGCTGGTGACCTGACCGCGGTCGATCTCGACGATGCGGGTGGCCAGCGCACGCAGGAAGCGGCGGTCATGGGTGACGAACACCACGCTGCCACTCCAGCCCTTCAGGAACGCTTCGAGCCAGTCGATGGCTTCGATGTCGAGGTGGTTGGTCGGTTCGTCCAGCAGCAACACATCCGGACTGGAGACCAGTGCACGGGCGAGCAGCACGCGGCGCTTCATGCCGCCGGACAGGCGGCCGAACTCGGCCTCGCCGTCCAGGTCGAGCTTGGTCAGGGTTTCGCTGACGCGCTGGTCCAGGCCCCAGCCGTTGGCGGCGTCGATCTTGGCCTGCACGTTGCCGAGGGCTTCGCCATCGAATACTTCTGCATGGCTGAGGTGGTGGAATTCGGCCAGCCACTGGCCCAGTTCGCCGAGGCCATCGGCGACGACGTCGAACACCGAGCCGGCGGCGCCGTGTGGCACTTCCTGCTCCAGGCGGGTGACGCGCACGCCCTGCTGCACGCGGACTTCGCCGTCATCGGGCTTGTGGTCGCCGGACAGCAGCTTGAGCAGGGTGGATTTGCCGGCGCCGTTGCGGCCGATCAGGGCGATGCGTTCGCCCGGCTCGATCGACAGTTCGGCCTTTTCCAGCAACAACGGGCCGCCGACGCTGAAGTCGACGTTCTGTAGGGTAATCAGAGGCATCCGGATATTGTACGGGTTGGGGGCGTCGGCCGGGTTGCACCCGGCACCCGCAGCGGCCACTGCTGCTGCCGAAGCAACAGCCAAAGCTGGTTTCCTGTGGGATGGCGGGGCGGTATGGGTCTGCAGGACACGCCGTAAACCCATCCATGGGGGCTCGATGGCGCCATCCATGGCGCCAACGGTCCTGCAGACCCACACCACCCCGCCTCTGACAGTTTCCCGCGATCTGTCGGAACGGCATTCTGCTCTGGTGGGTGTTGACCTTGGTCGACACGGTAGATCCACGCCATGCGTGGATGAGCGCTGCAGGGACTGTCGATGGATGAAATCGACTAGGGGTCTGATGACTTACTCCACGTCCCCCAACAACGCCTGCAATCCCGGCAGCCAGTGCTTGCCCGGGTGGCGTACCAGCCAGAGGGTGCGCTGCAGGGGCGGCAGCGCGGTCTCGATCACGCGCAGGCGGCCCAGCGCCAGCGGCTCTTCCAGCGCATGGCGCGAGAGGCAGGCCAGGCCGAGGCCGGCGATGGCGGCCTGCTTGATCGCTTCGGTATTGCCCAGCTGCAGGGTCTGGGCGAAGCCACGCAGATGCGGCAACAACGCCTGCTCCACCGCCTCGCGGGTGCCCGAGCCGGGCTCGCGCAGCAGCCAGCGTGCGCGGCGCAGTTCATCCAGCGACCAGCGCGCGGGGGCATCGGCGGCGGCGACGATCACCAGCGGATCCTGCTGCCAGGCGGTCACCTGCAGGCCGCGCTCGTGACACGGGCCTTCGATCAGGCCGGCGTCGACGTCCAGGCGCTGCACGGCGGCGACCACGCCGGCACTGTTGTCGATGCGCAGATCAACCTCGGCCTGTGGCGCCTGGCGCAGCAGTTCGGCGATGCGTGGCGGCAGCAGGTAATTGCCGATGGTGGTGCTGGCCGCCAGCACCAGCCGCAGCGGCGCGCCCTGCGACGGGTCGCCGCCGGCGGCCAACTGCCGCTCCAGATCGGCGGCGTTGACCAGCAAGGTACGCGCCGGCTCCAGCAGTGCGCGGCCGTGCCCGTTCAGCGCCAGGCGGCGGCCGATGCGGTCGAACAGCGGGGTGCCGAAGTGGGCTTCCAACTCCTGCAGGGCGGCGCTGCTGGCCGATTGCGAAAGCGCGATGGCCTGGCCGGCGGCGGTAGTGCTGCCGTGATCGGCGATGGCGACGAAGACCTGCAGCTGGCGCAAGGTCAGGCGCATGGCACTTACCTTCTTTATGGGTAGGTTTCACCCATATTATTCGTTTTACAGGTAATCATCTCAGGCGCACGCTTGCCCCATCTCTCCAGCGCTGCCCGTGCTATGAACGCCCCCGCCCTCTCCCCCTGGTCCCTGCCCGCCCTGCGCCAACGCTGGCAGCCGCGCCTGCCCGGCCTGCTGCTGGTCGGCCTGATCGCAGCGGCGTCGCTGTACCTGGCCGAGCTGCCGTGGCTGCAGGCACACGGCCTGAGTGCGCTGACCGTGGCCATCGTCGCCGGCATCGTGATCGGCAACACCCTCTACCCGCGGCTGGCGCCGAGCAGCGCGGCCGGTGTCGGCTTTTCCAAGCACTGGCTGCTGCGCGCCGGCATCGTGCTGTACGGCCTGCGCCTGACCTTCCAGGACATCGGCCACGTCGGCGTCAGCGGCGTGCTGATGGACGTGCTGGTGGTCGCCAGCACCTTCGGCCTGGCCTGCTGGCTGGGTGTGCGCGTGTTCAAGATGGAGCGCGAGGCAGCGATGCTGATCGGTGCTGGCAGCGCGATCTGCGGCGCGGCAGCGGTGATGGCTGCCGAACCCGTGGTGCGTGGCCGCGCGGCACAGGTCACGGTGGCCGTGTCGACGGTGGTGGTGTTCGGCACGCTGGCGATGTTCCTGTACCCGGCGCTGTATGCCCTGGTGCAGTCGCACGGCTGGCTGGCGATGGATGCGCAGCAGTACGGCCTTTTCACCGGTGCGACGGTGCATGAAGTGGCACAGGTGGTGGCGGCAGGCCGTGCGGTCAATGAAGCGGCGGCTGATACGGCGGTGATCACCAAGATGGTGCGGGTGATGCTGCTGGCGCCGTTCCTGGTTGCGCTGTCGCTGTGGCTGGCGCGTGGCGGCAAGGCCAGCGCCGACGGCAGCAAGGCGCGCATCGTGGTGCCGTGGTTCGCCTTCGGTTTCGTGGCGGTGGCCGGTTTCAACTCGCTGCATCTGCTGCCGGCGGGCCTGCAGGCCGGGCTGGTGCAGCTGGATACCGTGCTGCTGGCGATGGCGATGGCCGCGCTGGGCCTGACCACCCACGTCTCGGCGCTGCGCCAGGCAGGCCTGAAGCCGCTGCTGCTGGCGCTGATCCTGTTCGCCTGGCTGCTGTTCGGTGGCCTGGCGATTCATCAGGGCGTGTTGGCGGTGCTGGGCTGATCAAGAGCGTGCCGACCAAGGTCGGCGCCCACGTGGATGAAGACCCTGTGGCAGGGAGCGGCCGCGCAGACGGGTACAATGCGCCATGACTGACTTCTCGACCCTGCCGCTGAGCCCGGCCCTGCAGCCCGGCCTGGATGCCCTCGGCTACACCACCCTCACCCCCGTGCAGGCGCAGAGCCTGCCGGCCATTCTGGATGGCCGCGATGTGATCGCACAGGCGCCGACCGGCAGCGGCAAGACCGCCGCCTTCGGCCTGGGCCTGCTGCAGGCCATCGACCCCAGCCTGATCCGCGTGCAGGCACTGGTGCTGTGCCCGACCCGCGAACTGGCCGACCAGGTCGGCAAGCAGATCCGCAAGCTGGCCACCGGCATCCCCAACCTGAAGCTGTTGCTGCTGGTGGGCGGCGTGCCGCTGGGCCCTCAGCTGGCGTCGCTGGAAGGCCATGACCCGCATGTGGTGGTCGGCACACCCGGCCGCGTGCAGGAGCTGGCACGCAAGCGCGCGCTGAACCTGGGCGCGGTGCGCACGCTGGTGCTGGACGAAGCCGACCGCATGCTCGACATGGGCTTCGAGGAGCCGATCCGCGAGATCGCCGGCCGCACCCACAAGGACCGCCAGAGCCTGCTGTTCTCCGCCACCTTCCCCGACAGCATCCGCGCCATGGCGCGTGACTTGCTGCGCGACGCGGTGGAAGTGACCGTGGAAGGCGCCGATCAGGCGCCGGCCATCCGCCACCTGTTCTGCGAGGTGGAACCGGCGCACCGCCAGAAGGCGCTGGCGGGCCTGCTGCTGAAGTACACGCCGGAATCGGCGGTAGTGTTCTGCAACACCCGCAAGGACGTGGACGAGGTTGCGAATTCCCTGCAGCAGTTCGGCTTCTCCGCGCTCGCCCTGCATGGCGACATGGAGCAGCGCGACCGCGAGGAAGTGCTGTTGCTGCTGGCCAACCGCAGCTGCAACGTGCTGGTGGCCAGCGACGTGGCCGCACGTGGCCTGGACGTGGAAGAGCTGGCGGCGGTGATCAACTACGAGCTGCCGACCGACGTGGAGAGCTACCAGCATCGCGTGGGCCGTACCGGCCGTGCCGGTGCCAGCGGCCTGGCGATCAGCCTGGTGGCCGGCCGTGAGAAGACCCGCGCCGAAGCCATCGAAGCGCAGATGGGGCAGCCGTTGGACTGGCAGAAGACGCCGCTGGCGACCTCGCGCCCGGCCGAATTGCCGCAGGCCGCGATGCGCACCCTGCGCATTGATGGTGGCAAGACCGACAAGCTGCGCCCGGGCGACATCCTTGGCGCGCTGACCGGTGATGCCGGCCTGTCAGCCAAGTTCATCGGGAAGATCGCGATCTTCCCGACCCGCTCCTACGTGGCGATCGCCCGAGAGCAGGCCAACAAGGCCGTGGCCAGGCTGGAAGCCGGCAAGATCAAGGGCCGTCGCTTCCGCGTGCGGATGATGTGATTGGCAAGGTAGTCGCCGGGCATGGCCCGGCACTACCTGCATGCCGTGTGTAGCGCCGGGCCACGCCCGGCGACAGACTCAGAACACCAGTTCGGTGTGCAGCGGCAGGTCCGCTTCCCAGCGTGCGCGGCCGCCGAGGCCGTCCAGCTCGACCAGCACGCCGGCACCCACCACCTCGACACCCAGGCGGCGCACCAGCGACAACGCGGCGACCAGCGTGCCGCCCGTGGCCAGCACGTCGTCGATGATCGCCACGCGGGCACCGGCCGGCAGCGCATCGGCGTGCACTTCGATGCAGTCGCTGCGGTATTCCAGCGTGTATTCCTCGCGCAGCACCTGACCCGGCAGCTTGCCCGGCTTGCGCACCGGCACGAAGCCCACGCCCAGTTCCAGCGCCATGGCGGCACCGAGGATGAAACCACGCGATTCGATACCGATCACCGCGTCCAGCTTCTGGTCGCGCCAACGGTCGGCCATCGCGGTGATGGCACCGCGGAAGTCCTCGCCATGGGCGAGCAGCGGCATGATGTCCTTGAAGAGGATGCCGGGCTTGGGGAAGTCGGCGATGTCGCGCAGGCGGGAGGCCCACTGCGGAGCGACGAGGGCGTCGGTCATGTCACGTTGGTTGTCTGATGGCGGCATAGGGTACCTGTTCCGGGCGCCGGCTGCCTGTTGGGGGTGTCGGCCGGGCTGCGCCCGGCACCTGCAGAGGCCACCGCGCAAGCAAAAGCGAAAACAAAAGCCGCATTCCGAGGGATGGCGGGGTGGGTCCGGTTGCGGGGGGCGCTGCAAGTACGTCCATGTAAGCTCGGTCGCCGCATCCATGCGGCTCACGCCCCCGCAACCGGACCCACCCCGCCTTCGACAGATTCCTGCGATCTGTCGTAGATCCACGCTATGTGTGGATGAATCTTCATCTAGATCGAATATTTCGAGAATTGAACGAAGAGCATCCACGCATGGCGTGGATCGACCGTGTCGACCAAGGTCGACACCTACCCACAGCAACGGGAATCTGTCGGAGGCGGGGCGGTGTCGGAGTGCGGGGTGTCAGCCGCATGGATGCGGCTGCCAAGCCTACACGGACGTACTTGCGGCGTCCCCGCATTCCGACACCGCCCCGCCAAACCACGGAATCCGCTTTTGCTCTCGCTGTTGACCTGGCCTCTGCGGGTACAGGGCGCAGCCCTGCCGAAACCCACCCTCAGGAACTGCAGGACAGCATCGAGCAGCCGGCGCGATTGTCGGCCCACGCCGGGCGCTTGCTGGCGAAGTGTTCCAGACCGGAACGCTCGGTGTATGGATTGCGCAGTACGTCCTGCAACGCATGAACACCGCCGAGGTCGCCCTGCTCCGCGCGATCGATGGCTTCCTGGGCCAGCCAGTTGCGCAGCACGTACAGCGGGTTGGCCGCTGTCATCTTCGCCAGGCGTTCGCTGGCCGACAGCGGATCGGCCTGCAACCGCACCGCATAGTCCTGCAGCCACTGCTGCAACGGCGCCTGCACCGCCTGCTGGCGCGCCTCGTCGTAGTACACCGCATCCAGCAGCGCCACATCCGGTGCCGCGGGATCGATACGCATCAGCGCACGCCAGGCCAGGGTCATGTCCATTCCCCCGTCCTGCATCAACTGCTGCCAGCGCAGGTAGAGCTGCAGGTCGTCATCGTCGGCCGCAGCCAGGCCGAGTTTGGCTGCGGCATCGCGGCGCGTGCAGGCCACGAAGGTGGACTGGTATGCAGCCAATCCAGCCTGCAACGGTTCGACATCGGCAAACAACGGTGACAATGCCTGTGCCAATCGGCTCAGGTTCCAGTACGCCACCTGCGGCTGGGTGCCGAAACGATAGCGCCGGCCTTGGGCATCGGTGGTGTTCGGCGTCCAGTCCGGATCGAAATCCTCGACCCAGCCATAGGGACCGTAGTCGAGCGTAAGACCAAGAACGGACAGGTTGTCGGTATTCATCACGCCATGCACGAAGCCGACGCGCATCCAGTGCGCGATCATCTCGGCGGTGCGCACCGCGATCTGCGCGAACCAGTCGCCATACAGCGCCTCACCCTGCCCATGCAGTTCGGGGAAGTCGCGGGCGATGCAGGCATCAACCAGATGCTGCAGCAGTGCGGTTTCCCCGCGCGATGCCGGAAGCTCGAAGGAACCAAAGCGCAGGAACGACGGCGACACGCGGCATACGATGGCGCCGGGCTCGGCACGCGGATGACCGTCGTAGAACATGTCGCGCACCACGTCGTCGCCGGTACCAACCAGCGACAGCGCACGCGTGGTCGGCACGCCAAGGTGGTGCATCGCTTCACTGCACAGGAACTCGCGGATCGACGAGCGCAGTACCGCGCGACCATCGGCGCCGCGCGAGTACGGCGTCGGCCCCGCCCCCTTCAGCTGCAGCTCCCAATGACGGCCATCGGGCGCGACCAGTTCACCCAGCGAGATCGCGCGACCGTCGCCGAGCTGGCCGGCCCAGTGACCAAACTGATGGCCGCCGTAGTTGGCCGCCCAAGGCTGCATGCCGGCGTACAGCGCGTTTCCGCCAAACACCTGCGCGAAGCTTTCGCTTTCGACTTCAGCGGTATCGAAACCAAGCATCGCGGCAACATCCGGCGACCAGGCCAGCAACGTGGGCGCCGTCACCGGGGTCGGCATCACCGGCGACCAGGCCGCACCCAGCACTTCGCGCCGGCGCGGGCCGGATTCGGGATCGCCCGGCAGGGTCTGCAGCAGGCGGTTGTCGAAACGGGGGCTGTCGGTATCCATGGTGCTGAAGATGGGGGCGACGGCCGCCCTCCTCAATTGCCGCTGAGCGCCTGCAGGTGGCCGCCGTGGGCCTCGGCACGCTGGTAGGCGGGTCGCTCACCGATACGCTTGAGGAAGCCACGCAGTGCCGGCTTGTCGTCGAGACCACCGCCGCGCGCGGCCGCAGCCTGGATCGGGAAGCTCATCTGGATGTCGGCCGCGCTGAAGCGTTCACCGGCAAACCACGGGCTTTCGGCCAGGCGGCGCTCCATCCAGTCCAGGTGCAGGCGCCGCTGTGGGCCGATGAAGCCACGTTCGGCCTTGTCGGCGATACTGCGCGCGATCGGACGGGCGAAGAACGGCATCGGCGCGTTGCGGATGCGGCCCATCACCAGGGTCAGCAGCAGCGGCGGCATCGCCGAGCCTTCGGCGTAGTGCAGCCAATAACGGTAGGCGATGCGCTCGGCGCCATCGGCCGGCATCGGTGACGGCGACAGCTGGCGTTGGGTGTCATAGCGATCCGCGAGGTAGTCGAGGATGGCACCGGACTCGGCCAGTACCAGCTCGCCATCCTGCAGTACCGGCGACTTGCCCAGCGGATGCACGTTGCGCAGCTCCGGCGGCGCCAGCAGCGTCTTCGGATCGCGCGGATAGCGGCGCAGTTCGTAGTCCAGCCCCAGCTCCTCCAGCATCCACAGCACACGCAGGGAACGGGAGTTTTCCAGGTGATGGACGATGCGCATGGGGATGATCCTTGGGGAGGCCCGCATCGTACCGCGAGCAGTGCATGCCCCATGTAGTGTCGAGCCATGCTCGACTGCCTTTGGAAAGCAGTCGAGCATGGCTCGACGCTACAGAACAGCAGGCAACAAAAAACGCCGGAAGCTTTCGCTTCCGGCGTTCTGGCTACCAAACGGTAGCAGACGGATTAGACCGCCTGCACCTGGTCAGCCTGCATACCCTTCTGGCCCTGGACGGCGATGAAGGTAACCTTCTGGCCTTCCTGCAGGGTCTTGAAGCCGGTGCCCTGGATGGCACGGAAGTGCACGAACAGGTCCGGGCCGCTTTCCGGGGTGATGAAGCCGAAGCCCTTGGCGTCGTTGAACCACTTGACGGTGCCGGTCTGACGATCAGACATTTGACTAACTCCTGAAACACATGTTGAAAAAAATCGCAGCCACCGGGTATCGGGGCCGAGACTGAGTTGCAGGCGTTGGTAAAGCGGATCGATGAGCGGATCGTGAGATCAACTGCACCAGGCCACGATTCACGGTGACCCTAGCAAACACAGTGGGTCGAACGATACGCGTGTTTTCTGCAAAAAGCGATAGCCCGGACGTTCATGGGCAAACCCTGCCCGCTAGGCGTGACAAGGCTTGGCAGCCGATCAAGCCTAACTCCGAGTCCCCATTCAGGTTTTTCCTACCCTACACTGGGTAAATGACTGAAGCTGAAACCCAAGCTGAACCCGCCCTGCCCCGCATCTGGGTGGACGCGGATGCCTGCCCCACCGTCATTCGCGACATCCTGTTCCGTGCCGCTGAACGCGTTGGGATCGAGCTGACCCTGGTCGCCAACCAGTGGATCCGCACCCCGCCATCGCGCTGGCTGCGCTCGATCCAGGTGCCGCAGGGCCTGGACGTGGCCGACAGCGCCATCGTCGAGCGGGTCGCCGCCGGAGACCTGGTGGTCACCCAGGACATCCCGTTGGCCGCCCTGGTGCTGGAGAAGAAGGCCGTGGCGCTGAACCCGCGCGGCCAGCTGTACACCCCGAACAACATGGCCGAGCGGCTGTCGATGCGCAATTTCATGGAAGAGCTGCGCGGCGCCGGGGTGCAGACCGGTGGCCCGCCGCCGCTGGGTCCGCGCGACCGGCAGCTGTTCGCTGCCGAGCTGGACCGCTGGTTGGCCCGACGCCCGGTTCGCTGAACGGCCCTACCCGCCCTGGCCGGGCAGGCACAGGCGGCGCCGGCTGCTGAACCGCCGGGGCTCCCCGCTCAATGGGTCATCGAAGGCCAGCCCCTGCGCCAGCAGCTGCAGGGGCGACTCGACCGTTTCATCCGGGCGCGGCCTCAGCAGCGGATACAGGTCATCGCCCTCGATCGGCGCGCCCAGCGCCGCCATGTGCACGCGCAGCTGGTGCTTGCGGCCGGTTTCCGGCAGCAGCCGGTAGCGCCAGACCGGCCCTTCGGCCTCGATCAGCTCGATCCGGCTGCGCGCATTGGGCTCGCCCGGCACTTCGGCCATGCGGAAGAACGGTTCGCCCGGCACCAGGCGGCTGTCCCGCTGCAACGGAAACGCCAGCCCGGGCAGCGCCGGTGCCAGCGCCTCATAGGTCTTCTCGATGCGCCGTTCGCGGAACAGCCGTTGATAGGCATCACGCGTGGCTGCCTGGGTCGAGAACAGCACCAGGCCGGCGGTCAGCCGGTCCAAGCGGTGCAACGGCGCCAGTTCGGTGTTGCCGGTGCGTGCGACCAGGCGCGCCAGCAGGGTTTCGCGCACATAGCCACCGGCCGGCGTCACCGGCAGGAAGTGCGGCTTGTCCGCCACCAGCAGGTGCGCATCCAGATGCAGGATGGTCTCGGCGAAGGGAATCACCGGCTCGTCGGCCACCTCGCGGAAGTACTGGATTTCCAGCCCCACCTGCCAGGGCATGTCCGGCGCCAGTGCCCTGCCCTGCGCATCCTGCACACGGCCTCGTGCGAAGCGGTCCTGCCACTGCGCACGGTCGATGCGTGGGAAACGTGCACACAGGCCATCGAGCAGGCTGCTCCAGTGGCCGGGCGGCAGCTGCAGGCGGCTGGGCAGGGTCATCGGTGGCACTCCTGCGGCAGGAAAGAGTGAAAGGGTGCCACGTTGACGCGCCACAGACAGCCCGGCCACGGACACCCCTGGAGCAAACCTCTATCATTGTCGTCTTTAGTCCACGGACCCCCCATGGCTCTCACCGCCACCATCCGCAAGGCCGAACTGCAGATCAGCGACATGGATCGCGGCTACTACGTGACCCACAACCTGACCCTGGCCCAGCACCCGTCCGAGACCGACGATCGCCTGATGGTGCGCCTGCTCGCCTTCGCGCTGAACGCCGGCGACCGCCTGGAATTCGGCCGCGGCCTGAGTACCGATGACGAGCCGGACCTGTGGGAGCACGACTACACCGGCGACATCCTGCAATGGATCGACCTGGGCCATCCAGACGAATCGCGCATCCGCAAGGCCAGCAACCGCAGCCGCCAGGTGCAGGTGGTGAACTACGGCGGCAACGCTTCGGACATCTGGTGGAGCAAGCAGAGCAAGGGCCTGGCGCGCTTCGACAACCTGTCGGTGGTCAACCTCGATGGTGCCTTCGTCGAACTGTGGGGCCAGCAGATCCAGCGCGCCATGCGCTGGAGCGTGCTGATCCAGGACGGCGAAGTGCAGCTGCTCAACGACCAGATCCAGCTCGACGTGATCCCGAACTGGCGCAAGCGCGCCAAGGCATGAGCACCATCCGTTGCGATGTGGTGGTCATCGGCGCCGGCGCGGCCGGGCTGATGACCGCAATCACGGCTGGCCAGCGCGGCCGCCAGGTGCAGGTGATCGACCATGCCAACAAGGTCGGCAAGAAGATCCTGATGTCCGGCGGTGGCCGTTGCAACTTCACCAACACCGGCACCACCCCGGCCAACTTCCTGTCGGCCAACCCGCACTTCTGCAAGTCGGCGCTGGCGCGCTACACGCCCTGGCACTTCATCGAGCTGGTGCACAAGCACGGCATCGCCTATCACGAAAAAGAGCTGGGCCAGCTGTTCTGCGATGTCTCGTCCAAGCAGATCGTGAAGATGCTGGTGGACGAATGCCAGGCGGCCGGCGTGCAGGTGCGCACCGAGTGCAGCGTGCAGCGCATCGAGCACGGCAGCGATGGCTTCCGCGTGCATACCACCCATGGCCTGTTCCATTGCGCCTCGCTGGTGGTTGCCACCGGCGGCCTGTCCATTCCCAGCATGGGTGCCACCGGCTTTGGTTATGAAGTGGCCCGACAGTTCGGCCACCAGGTGCTGCCGACCCGCGCCGGGCTGGTACCGCTGACGCTCAGCGGCAAGCACCAGGAACGGCTGGCCGATCTGAGTGGTGTCGCCCTGCCGATCGAGGCGCGCTGCAACGGAAAGAGCTTCCAGAACTTCATGCTGCTGACCCATCGCGGCGTGAGTGGCCCGGCGATCCTGCAGATCTCCTCGTTCTGGCAACCCGGCGATGCGCTGGAGCTGGACCTGCTGCCCGGCCAGGATGCCGGCGAGTGGTTGCGCCAGATGAAGCGCGAACGACCCGCCGCCGAACTGCGCACGGTGCTGGGCGAAGTACTGCCGAAGCGGCTGGCACAGCGGCTGTGCGAACACTGGCTGCCCGACCGGCCCGTGCGCCAGTTGGACGAGCCGGTGCTGCGCCAGGCCGCGCAGCTGCTGGGCGCGTTCCCGCTGGTGGCCAGTGGCACCGAGGGCTACCGTACCGCTGAGGTCACGCTCGGCGGCGTGGACACCGCCGAGGTCTCGTCTTCGACGATGGAATCCAAGCGCGTACCCGGCCTGCATTTCGTCGGCGAGGTGCTGGATGTGACCGGCTGGCTGGGCGGCTACAACTTCCAGTGGGCCTGGGCCAGCGGCCACGCGGCCGGTGGCGTGGTGTGAACCACATCGCCGTTCGATGCGTGCAAGGGGTGCGCGCATGGACGGTTCGGCGCGCATCGTGTATCTAGATTTGCAGATTGGGGAGCAGTGCATGCAGAACGCGAACGACATCACCATCCGCCTGCTGATCGTCGATGACAGCGGCGAGAACGCCGAGGCCATCGTCAGCACCCTGCGCAACAGCGGCATCGCGGTGCGTCCGTGGCGCCCGCAGGATGCTGCCGAGCTGTCCCAGGTGCTGGCCAGCCAGGCCATCGACCTGGTGCTGGCTTCGCCCTCGCAGGGGATCCCGCTGCCACTGGTGGCCCAGCATATTGCTGCCAGCGGCAAGGACATTCCGCTGGTGCTGCTGGCCGAACGCATCGACGAGGACGAGCTGGTACAAGCCAGCAGCCACGGCATCCGTGCCCTCGCCCTGCGCCAGCGTTCCGAGCACCTGCTCGCCGTGGTCCGTGATCAGTGGGTGGACCTGCAGGCGCGTCGTGGCCTGCGCCGCATCGAGGCGCAGATGCGCGAGACCGAGCGCCGCTGCGATGCCCTGATCGCTTCCTCGCGCGACCCCATCGCCTACGTGCATGAAGGCATGCACATCCGCGCCAACGACGCCTATCTGGAGATGTTCGGCTACGAGCATTTCGACGATATCGAAGGCATCTCGCTGCTGGACATGGTCGCCGCCCAGCATGTGGAAGGCTTCAAGCAGCTGCTGAAGGGCCTCAGCCGTGGCGAGGCGCCGCCGCCGCAGTACCAGCTTGACGCGCGCCACGAGGATGGCAGCGCGTTCCCGGCAACGATGGAATTCACCCCCGCCACCTACGAGGGCGAATCCTGCCTGCAGGTGGTACTCCGCCGCCGCATGGAATTCGACCCGGAACTGGCGCGCGAGGTCGAGGACCTGCGCCAGCGCGACCAGGTCACCGGCCTGCTCAACCGACCGACCTTCATGCTGCAGCTGGAAAGCGCGGTGGCCCAGGCCGGGCGCAGCGAAGGCCAGTTCGGCCTGCTGCTGATCGAGCCGGACCACTACGCGCGCCTGCTGCCGGATATCGGCCTGGCCTCGGCCGACATCCTGATCGGCGCCCTCGCCGCTCTGCTGGCCGAGGTGGTTGGCGAGGACGCGCAGCTGGCCCGTTTCGGCGAACACAATTTCGCCGTGCTGCAGGCCGGGCCCTACGCGCAGACCGTGGCACTGGCCGAGCGCATCCGCGAAGCCTACGCCGCACACGTCTTCAGCATCGGCGCGCGTTCGGCCACGGTAACGGTCAGCATCGGTGGCGTGCAGGTGGGCGAGAAGATCGCCAGCATCGGCCAGGTGCTGGCACGCGCCAGCGAATGCACGCAGGCCGCCGCCGAACTGGGCAACACCTGCCGCATCTTCGACCCGGCCGCTGCCGACCGCGTGGAGGAAGAACGCGTGCTGCGCTGGGTCACCCGAATCCGTGAAGCACTGGCCGGTGATGGCTTCCAGCTGCACTACCAGCCGGTGCTGAACCTGCAGGGGGAGTCGCTGGAGCTGTATGAGGCCTACCTGCGCCTTGAGCACAATGGTGAACTGCTGAGCCCGACTGCGTTCCTGGGCATCGCGGAGGAACACGGCCTGCTGGCCGACATCAACCGCTGGGTGGTGTCACGGGCGATCGCTGTGCTGGGCCAACGTGCACGCGAAGGCCATGCCACGCAGATGCTGGTGAAGGTGACGCCAGAGTCGTTCGACGACCCGCAGATGATCGCCACCCTGCGTCGGGAACTGCAGGCACAGGGCGTGCCCGGCGAACGGCTGTGGCTGCATGCGCCGGAAGCAAAGGTGTTCACCCATCTGCGCAGTGCGCAGCAGTTCCTTGCCGAAGTGGCGCCGCTGGGCTGCCGCATCGGCCTGGAGCAGTTCGGATCGGGGCTGGATTCGTTCCAGCTGCTGGCCCACTTCCAGCCGCAGTTCCTCAAGCTGGACCGCGGTTTCACCAGCGATCTGGCCGCCACCCGGGAAAACATCGACCGCATCAGCCAGATCACTGCGCGTGCGCAGGAAGCCGGCATCCGCACCATCGCCGAGTTCGTCAGCGATGCCAACTCGATGACCCTGCTGTTCAGTGCCGGCGTGGATTACGTGCAGGGCGACTTCGTCGGTCCGGCGTTGCCGGAGATGGGGTTCGAGTTTGGTTGACGCCTCTCTGTAGAGCCGAGCGATGCGCGGCTGCGAGACTCAAGCGAAGAGCAGCCGAGCATGGCTCGGCTCTACACAAAGAGAAGGCCGGCTTTCGCCGGCCTTTTCATGGATCAGGTCATGTCGACCAGATTGTCGATCTTCACGTCCGGGTTGACGTCGGCCTCGTAGTCGACGCCCTCCACGCCAAAGCCGAACAGGCGCAGGAAGTCGGCCTTGTAACCGGCCAGATCGCTGATCTCGTACAGGTTCTCGTTGGTCACCTGCGGCCACAGCGCAACCACCTTGCCCTGCACGTCCGCCGCCATTTCCTTGTAGTCGGCACGCAGGCGGCCTTCCTCATCGACCAGCGCAACGGTATGGCCCTCGCCATCGACCAGGTCGTGGCGCAGGCGATCGATCGCCACGCCGTCGGCCTTGCCGCCGTAGAGGATGTCGTACAGCACATCCAACTGCTCGATGCAGCCTTCGTGGGTGCCCTTTTCCTTCATCACCTTGAACAGCAGCGACAGGTACAGCGGCATGGTCGGAATCGCCGAGCTGGCCTGGGTCACCACCGCCTTCAGCACCGATACGCGTGCATCACCACCAATCTTGGCCAACTTCTCGCGCAGGCCCAGCACCTTGGTGTCCAGGTCCTTCTTGGCGGCACCGATCGAGCCGTTCCAGTAAATCGCCTGGGTGATCTCTTCGCCCACATAGGTGAAGGCGGTGGTGGTGCAGCCGTTGGCCAGCACGCCGGCATCGGCCAGCGCGTCGATCCACATCTGCCAGTCCTCACCGCCCATCACCGCGACGGTACCGGCGATTTCTTCCGGGGTGGCCGGCTGCAGATGGGTCTCGGTCAGCACTTCCTTGTCGGTATCCAGGCCACGCAGCGTGATCGGCTCGCCGATCGGCTTCAGCGTAGAGCTGATGATTTCACCGGTCTTCGGGTGCTTGCGGCGCGGCGCTGCCAGGCTGTAGACGACCTGATCGACCTGGCCGAGATCGGCCTTGATCATCTCGATGGCCCTGGCCTTCACTTCATCGGAGAAGGCATCGCCGTTGATGCTCTTGGCGTACAGGCCGGCTTCGTCGGCGTACTTGTGGAATGCGGCCGAGTTGTACCAGCCCGCGGTACCCGGCTTGGTCTCGCTGCCCGGGCGTTCGAAGAAGATGCCCAGGGTCGCGGCGCCACTGCCGAAGGCAGCGGTGATGCGCGCAGCGAGGCCGTAGCCGGTGGAGGCGCCGATCACCAGCACGCGCTTGGGGCCGTTCTGGATCGGCGGGCGCGCGCGGATGTAGTCGATCTGCTGCTTGACCGCGGCGTCGCAGCCGGTCGGGTGGGTGGTGACGCAGATGAAGCCGCGGACGCGCGGTTTGATGACCATGGATACCTCGGGTTGGCAGATGCGGCGCGCGGGGCGCTCAGCAGGAATATGGGTGCGCGCATGCGCGCGCGAACCGCAGGATCGTAGTGCGCGGGGGCCGAATGCACAACCGACGCTGCCGTAGGGTGGTGTTTCTTTTGCAGGGTTGCACCCTGCACCCGCAGAGGCCTGAGCAACGGCCAGAGCCAGAGCAACGTCAAAAGCTGGGTTCCTGGGGGTGGGCGGGGTGGGTCCGGTTGAGGGGGGACGCTGCAAGTCCCCCTCCGGGGCCCGGCCCAGCCGCTGGCGGCTGTGCGTTCGGGCGCTTGCGAAGCAATGCTTCGCAAGCAAAGCGCCCTCACCCATGTAAGCTCGGTCGCCGCATCCATGCGGCTCACGCCCCCTCAACCGGACCCACCCCGCCTTCGACAGACTTCCGCGATCTGTTGGAACGGCGTGCGACCTTGGTCGACACGGTTGAATTCATTCGATATCTGACAGATGTGTCGACCAAGGTCGACACCTACCGACAGCCGCAGGAATCTGTCAAAGGTGGGGCGGTGTCGGAGTGCGGGGTGTCAGCCGCATGGATGCGGCTGCCAAGCCTACAGGGACGTACTTGCGGCGCCCCCGCACTCCGACACCGCCCCACCAATCCACGGAATGCCCGCTGTTGCTGTTGCTGTTGCTGTTGCCTCTGCAGGTGCAGGGCTGCAAGCCCTGCCAACAAAAAACCCCGCTTGCGCGGGGTTCTCTGTGCATTGCGTGCAGCGCGAACGCTTACGGGCGACGGGCCAGGGCCTCGACGTCCTTCGCCTTCGGCAGCAGGTCCTGCTTGCTCACGCGCAGGAAACCGATCGTCAGCATCGGCACCGCCACCAGGATCGAGGACAGCACCACGATCACCGCACCGATCATGTGCGTCTCGGCCAGGCCTTCCATCGAGCTGCCGCCGTACATGTACAGGGCCAGCGCCGACAGGAAGAACATCACCGCGGTGATCACCGTACGCGACAGCGTCTGGTTGATCGAACGGTTCAGCACTTCCATCGAGTCCACGCGCAGGCTGCGGAAGTTCTCGCGGACGCGGTCGAAGACCACGATGATGTCGTTGATCGCAAAGCCCATCACCGACAGCAGGCCGGCCAGCACGGTCAGGTCGAACTCACGGCCCAGCAGGGACACGTAAGCCACCGTCACGATCAGGTCGAACATGGCCACGATGCTGGCGGTGACCGCGAACTTCCATTCGAAGCGCACGGCGATGTAGATCAGGAAGCCGGCCAGCATGAAGATGGTGGCGTACAGGCCATTCATCGCCAGGTCCTTGCCGATCTGCGGGCCGACGAACTCGTTGCGCAGTACGGTTGCCTGATTATCAGCCGTGGACAGTGCCTTCACTACAGCGGCAGCGGTAGCCTTGTCTTCGGTGGCGGCAGCACCCGTGCCCGGAGCATGCTCGCCGTGTGGCGCCAGGCGGATCAGCAGGTCGGTGTTGCCACCGACGCTCTGTACCTGGGCGCCGTCGAAGCCATTCTGCTCGAGCTTGGTGCGGACCTGCTCGACGTCCACCGCCTTGTCGAAGCGGGCTTCGATCAGGGTGCCGCCGGTGAAGTCCAGCGCGTAGTTGAAGCCCTTGAACGCGATGATGCTGATCGACGCCAGGAACACCACGATGGTGACTGCCATGGCGACATGGCGCCAGCGCATGAAGTCGATCTTGGTGTCGTTCGGGAGGATGTGCAGCGGAAACAGTTTCATTGTGCGTGTCGTCCCGTCAGATGGCCACGTTCTGGAGCTTCTTGCGACGGCCGTAGATCAGCGTCGCCAGCGCACGCGACACGGTGATCGCGGTGAACATGGAGGCGAAAATACCGATGATCATGGTCAGCGCGAAGCCCTTCAGCGGACCGGTACCGAATGCAAACAGCGCCACACCGACGATCAGGCCGGTCAGGTTGGCGTCGAGGATGGTGCCCGAAGCACGCTCGTAACCGGTCACGATCGCGGTTTTGCCCGGCACGCCGGCACGCAGTTCTTCACGGATACGCTCGTTGATCAGCACGTTGGCGTCCACTGACAGGCCGACCGACAACGCCAGGCCGGCAAAGCCCGGCAGGGTCATGGTCGCGCCGAACAGCGACATCACCGCCACCACGATCAGCAGGTTGAACAGCATCGCGATCGAGGTGATCACGCCGAACATACGGTAGTAGACGCTGAAGAACACCAGGGTGAACAGGAATGCGAACACCACCGCGCGCATACCGTTCTTGACGTTCTCGGCACCCAGGCTCGGGCCGACCACGCGCTCTTCGACGAAGTCCATCGGCGCGGCCAGCGAGCCGGACTTCAGCAGCTTGGCCAGGTCCTCGGCTTCCTTCTTCTGAAGGCCGGTGGTCTGGAAGTTCTTGCCGAACACGCCGTTGATGTTGGCCACCGAGATCACTTCCTCGTTGACCTTGAAGCCACGCACTTCCTGGCCGTCGACAACGGTCACGGTCGGTACGCGCTCGGTGTAGACCACCGCCATCGGCTTGTTCACGTTGGCGCTGGTGAAGTCGAACATGCGCTGGCCGCCGACATTGTTCAGCGTCACGCTGACCGCCGGAGAACCGCTGTTCGAATCGGTCACCGCCTGCGCGCCGACCATCTGGTCACCGGTGACGATCACGCGCTTGTTCAGCAGGACCGGACCACCGCCATCACGACGCTGGTAGACCTTCGCTTCCGGCGGAATGCGGCCGGAGTTGATGGCGTCCTGTGCATTGCCGTCAACCACCGCGCGGTACTCGAGGGTAGCGGTGGCGCCGATCATGCGCTTGGCTTCAGCGGTGTCCTGCACGCCCGGCAGCTGCACGACCACGCGGTCGGCACCCTGGCGCTGGATGATCGGCTCGGCCACACCCAGCTGGTTCACGCGGTTGCGCAGGGTGTTGATGTTCTGCTCGATGGCGCCGTTGGCGATCTGGGTGATCTCGGTTTCCGGCACGGTCACCGTGATGCGATTGCCACTGACGTCGTAGCCGAGGGTCGGCTGCGCCTTGACCAGGGCAGTGCGGGCACGCTGCGCGGCGTCGTCACCGGCGGACGGGCTCAGGTTGGCCACGATACTGTTGTCAGCACGGCGTTCCACCGACTGGTACGGAATGCGGGCGTCGCGCAGGGTGCTGCGCACGTCTTCGGTGTAAGCATCCAGGCGCTTGTCGAGCGCGGCCTTCTGGTCGACCTGCAGCACGAAGTGCACGCCGCCCTGCAGGTCCAGGCCCAGCACCATCGGGCGACCGCCGAGGTTGGCCAGCCAGTCCGGCACGGTCGAGGCCAGGTTCAGGGCCACGGTGTACTTCTCGCCGACGGTGTCACGCAGGGCGTCGCTGGCAGCGGACTGCGCCTTCAGGTCCGGCAGGCGGACGATCAGGCTCTCCCCTTCCTTCTCGGCACCGAGGGCGTCCACACCGGCCTTTTTCAGGTCGGCCAGCACACGGTCGCGCAGCGCGTCGTCGACCTGTCCGCCACGGTTGGCGGTGATCTGGACGGCCGGGTCCTTCTGGTAGATGTTGGGCAGCGCGTACAGCGCGCTGAGCGCCAGTACGATCAGGATGACGACGTACTTCCAGCGTGGAAATTCGAGCATTGCTTGGGTCCCGCGCGGCGCCATCCCCGGCGCCGCGGTTGTGCATCGGAAAGGGAGTGGCTTACTGGGCCGACTTCAGGGTACCGGCCGGCAGCACGTTGCCGACAGCGCCCTTCTGCACGCGGATGCGCACGTTGTCAGCCACTTCGATGGTGATGAAGTTGTCGCCGATGTCGGTGACGATGCCGGCGATGCCGCCATTGGTCAGCACTTCATCGCCACGCTTGATCTTCTCCAGCATGGCCTTGTGCTCCTTCTGCCGCTTCATCTGCGGGCGGATCATCAGGAAGTACATGATGGCGATCAGGATGACCGGGAACAGCAGCGTGGTCAGGCCCATGCCCTGCGGTTGGCCGCCGGCGGCCTGGGCGTGGGCGGCGGGAATCAGGAAAGCAAGCAGGTTCATCGTTGGTCCTTTGGTTGGGCGGCGCTCCGGCCCTTTCACGGGCACGGGGTGTCGACCGCGGATCTGGGTCAGCCTTGAAGTATGCCACGGCCCCGGGCGTTCGTCCTTGGGCCGTTTGGCAGGGGGTACTCGGTTTACAGGGGCGGCGCGACCGCCCCGCGTGCCGCGTAGAAAGACTCACGGAAGGCCAGGAAGGTTCCCGCTTCGATGGCCGCACGGATGTCGGCCATCAGCTTTTCGTAATAGAACAGGTTGTGCAGGGTACCCAGCATCGGCGCCAGCATCTCGTTGCAGCGGTCCAGGTGGCGGAGGTAGGAACGGGTGTAGCCACCGGTGCAGGCCACGCAGCCGCAGCCGGGCTCGATCGGATCCATGTCGCGCGCGTACTGCGAGTTGCGGATGCGGACGGTGCCGAACGAGGTGAAATAGTGGCCGTTGCGCGCGTTGCGGGTGGGCATCACGCAATCGAACATGTCCACGCCACGTGCGACACCCTCGACCAGGTCTTCCGGCCGGCCCACGCCCATCAGGTAGCGCGGGCGGTCACCCGGCAGCTCCGGGTCCAGGTGGTCGAGCATGGCATTGCGCTCGTGCTCCGGCTCGCCCACGGCGAGGCCGCCGATGGCGTAACCGTCGAAGCCGATCGCCTGCAGGGCCTCGGCCGAGCGGCTGCGCAGGTCGGTGTGCACGCCCCCCTGGACGATGCCGAACAGGGCCGCGTCGTTGCCCAGCTCGTCATGCGCGTTGCGGCTGCGCTGCGCCCAGCGCAGGCTCAGTTCCATGGAACGGCGGGCGACGTCTTCGGTGGCCGGGTACGGGGTGCACTCGTCGAAGATCATCACCACGTCCGAATCGAGCACCTTCTGGATCTTCATGCTCTCCTCCGGGCCCAGGAACACGCGAGCGCCGTCGGTGGGCGAGGCGAAGGTCACGCCCTGCTCGGTGATCTTGCGACGGTGGGCCAGCGAGAACACCTGGAAGCCGCCGGAGTCGGTCAGGATCGGGCCATCCCAGCGGCAGAAGCCGTGCAGGCCGCCGTGGTCGGCGATGATGTCCAGGCCCGGGCGCAGGTACAGGTGGAAGGTGTTGCCGAGGATGATCTCGGCGCCCAGCGCGCGCACCTGGTCCGGCAGGATGCCCTTGACCGAGCCATAGGTCCCCACCGGCATGAAGGCCGGCGTTTCCACCGTGCCACGCGGGAAGGTCAGGCGACCACGGCGGGCACGGCCGTCGCGGGTCTGGAGCTGGAACTGCAATCGGGACATGGAGCGGTCGTTCAGGCAAATAGTCGCTCATTGTCTCCCAAAACCGGCTCGACCGCCCATTCAGGCCTGAACGGCACGGCAGTAGAGCCACGCCATGCGTGGCTTTCCTGGTCTCCAGGCACCTGCAAGTGCGCACCAACGGTGCGCACCCACCACAAGCAGGCAGAGGTCAGCGCCCTACCCCGCTTGCGGGAACAGCAGCATGGCGTCGCCGTAGCTGAAGAAGCGGTAGCGCTGCTCGATCGCGTGCTGGTACGCCTCGAACACCCTTTCCTTGCCGGCGAACGCGGAGATCATCATCAGCAGCGTGCTTTCCGGCAGGTGGAAGTTGGTCACCATCGCGTCGACGCTGCGGATGCGGTAGCCCGGGGTGATGAAGATCTGCGTTTCACCGGCGAACGGCAGCAGCTCGCCATCGCGCATCGCGCTTTCCAGCGCGCGTACCACGGTGGTGCCGACGCCGATCACCCGGCCGCCGGCCGCGCGCGTGCGCCGTACCTGCTGCACCAGCTCAGCGCCGACGTTCAGCCACTCGCGGTGCATCACGTGATCCTTCAGGTCATCGGCGCGCACCGGCTGGAAGGTGCCCGCGCCGACGTGCAGGGTGACATGGCCGAAGTCCACGCCCTTGTCCTTCAGCGCGGCCAGCAGCGGTTCGTCGAAATGCAGGCCGGCGGTCGGCGCCGCCACCGCGCCCACTTCGCGCGCGAACACGGTCTGGTAGCGCTCGCGGTCGTCCACGCCCGGCTCGCGCTGGATGTACGGCGGCAGCGGCAGCCGGCCGGCATGCAGCAGCCACTGTTCCAGCGATTCCGGCACGTGGAACTGCAGGACGTAGAACTCGCCATCGCGGCCCAGCACCTCGGCTTCGCCACCGGCATCCAGCGCGATGCGGCTGCCGGCCTTCGGCGACTTGCTGGCGCCGACCTGGGCACGGGCCTGCTGGCCGCCGAGCAGGCGTTCGATCAGGATCTCCACGCGGCCACCGCTGGCCTTCTGCCCGAACAGGCGCGCCGGGATCACCCGGGTGTCGTTGAACACCAGCAGATCGCCCGGCTGCAGCAGGGATGGCAGATCACGCACCTGCAGATCGGTGAAGCCATCGGGCGCCGGCGGGACCAGCAGCAGGCGGCTGGCGGAACGTTCGGCCAAGGGTGCCTGCGCGATCAGTTCAGCCGGCAGGTCGTAGTGGAAATCGGACTTCTTCAAGGCAGTGGGCGGCAACAGGTCGACAATGGCGCGCATTGTACGTCCAGCGTCTGCGAGCCGGCGCGCTTCGCGGCGAACGTCGCGCAAAATGCTGCTATGCAGCAGGTTTCTGCGGGGTTATCGCGCAAAAAAACAAGTGCTAGCATCGAGCCGGAAGTCCGCTGCACGAGCCTGCCCCCAAGCGCGCGTGATGACGCGCGTTTTGCTTTTGAAGACCCGTGCGACCCATTGTTTCAGGAGATCTGCAATGAGCTTCATCGAACGCCTCGCCCCCCTGCGCAACCAGCCCGGCACCCGCCTCACCTCCGGTCTGGACGATGCCACCCTGACCACCCTGTCCGCCAACCACCCGCAGCTGATCGCTGCGGTGGATGCCGCCGCCGAGGAATTCGCGCGCGTGCAGGCCGACCTGGGGCCGCTGCTGGCGCAGGACGAACAGGCGCAGATCGACGCGATGCAGGACGGTTTCGTCAATTTCTATGCCGATGACGCGGTGACCCCGTACGTGGCACTGGCCGCGCGCGGCCCGTGGGTGGTCACCCTGAAGGGCGCCGTGCTGTACGACGCCGGCGGCTACGGCATGCTCGGCTTCGGGCACACCCCGGATGCCGTGCTGGAGGCGATGGCCCGCCCGCAGGTGATGGCCAACATCATGACCCCCAGCCTGTCGCAGCAGCGCTTCATCACCGCCCTGCGCGCCGAGATCGGCCACCGCCGTGGCGGCTGCCCGTTCGCCCGTTTCATGTGCCTGAATTCCGGTTCCGAGGCCGTCGGCCTGGCCGCCCGCATCGCCGACGTCAACGCCAAGCTGCAGACCGACCCCGGCGCGCGCCACGCCGGCGCCGCGATCAAGCGCGTGGTGGTCAAGGGCAGCTTCCACGGCCGTACCGACCGCCCGGCGCTGTATTCCGATTCCAGCCGCAAGAGCTACATGCAGCACCTGGCCAGCTATCGCGGCGAGGACTCGGTGATCACCGTGGCGCCGTACGACGAGGCCGGCCTGCGCAAGGTGTTCGAGGATGCCGCACGCAACCAGTGGTTCATCGAAGCGGTGTTCCTGGAGCCGGTGATGGGCGAAGGCGACCCCGGCCGCTCGGTGCCGCCGTCGTTCTATGCCGTGGCCCGTGAACTGACCCGTGCCCATGGCAGCCTGCTGCTGCTCGACTCGATCCAGGCCGGCCTGCGCGCGCATGGCGTGCTCTCGGTGGTGGACTACCCGGGCTTCGAAGGCCTGGACCCGCCGGACATGGAGACCTATTCCAAGGCGCTCAACGCCGCGCAGTACCCGCTGTCCGTGCTGGCGGTAACCGAGCATGCCGCGCAGCTGTACCGCAAGGGCATCTATGGCAACACCATGACCAGCAACCCGCGTGCGCTGGACGTGGCCTGCGCCACCCTGGCCCAGCTGACCCCGCAGGTGCGTGCCAACATTGCCGAACGCGGTGCCGAGGCCGTGCGTAAGCTGGAACAGCTGAAGAACGAGCTGGGCGGGCTGATCACCAAGGTGCAGGGCACCGGCCTGCTGTTCTCGTGCGAGCTGGCGCCGCAGTTCAAGTGCTATGGCGCCAATTCCACCGAAGAATGGCTGCGCCAGCACGGCATCAACGTGATCCACGGTGGCGAGAATTCGCTGCGCTTCACCCCGCACTTCGGCATGGACAGCGAGGAGCTGGACCTGCTGGTGGGCATGGTCGGCCGCGCCCTGCGTGAAGGCCCGCGCCGCGAGCAGGCGGCGGCGGCGTAACCCCCGCTTCGGTAGAGCCGAAGGCAGCGGCAGGAGCCGCTGCCAACGTCGCTGGCGACGGCCCGAAGGGTGCCGGTCAGGACGACCGGCATAGCCCATGCTCGGCTGGCGCCTTTGCCGCGATCTGAACGAAGAGCAGCCGAGCGCGGCTCGGCTCTACAGAAGGCCTCTCAAGGCCTCATAATCCTTGGGCACCCCGTCCCTGACCGCCCTGCGGTCGGCGACGGGGCGTTTTCGTTTCCGGCCAAGAGACAGGAAGATCCATGAAATCGATCTGTGTGTACTGTGGTTCCAACGCTGGCAGCAAGCCGGCCTATACCGAACGCGCCATCGCACTGGGCGACCGCATCGCCCGCGACGGCCTGCGCCTGGTGTATGGCGGCGGCAACGTCGGCCTGATGGGAACCGTGGCCAATGCCGTGCTCGCCGCTGGCGGCGAAGTGACCGGCGTGATCCCACGTCAGCTGGCCGACTGGGAAGTGGCCCACCGCGGCCTGACCGAACTGGAGATCGTCGGTTCGATGCATGAGCGCAAGTCGCGCATGTTCGACCTCGCCGATGGCTTCGTCACCCTGCCCGGCGGCTTCGGCACCATGGAAGAGATCTTCGAGATGCTGACCTGGCGCCAGCTGGGCATCGGCAACAAGCCGTGCGCGTTCCTCGATGTGGAAGGCTTCTATGCCCCGCTGATCGGCATGATCGATCGCATGGTGGAAGAGCGCTTCCTGCACCCGGACCAGCGCCAGGACCTGTGGTACGGCTCGGACATCGAAGCGATGCTGGAGTGGATGAAGAACTACCAGCCGGCCCAGGCCTCGAAGTGGATCGACGAGAAGCGTCGCGCCGCCCTGCGTTGATGCAGCCGCACGCGGTGGCTCAGGCCCCCGCGTGCGACCACGGGGCAGGCCGCCCCAGCAGATAGCCTTGGCCGTAATCGCAGCCCAGTTCGCGCAGGGTCTGCCGCTGCGCCTCGGTCTCGATGCCTTCACCGATGGTCTCGATGCCCAGCGTGCGCGCCAGCGACAGTACGCCTTCGACCAGCGCGCGCGTGCTCTGCACTTCCGGTCCATGCAGGCCGGCGATGAAGCTCTGGTCGATCTTCAGCGTACTGATCGGGAAACGGTGCAGGTAGGACAGCGCGGAGAAGCCGGTACCGAAATCGTCCAGCTGCACCTGGATGCCGCGCTCGCGCAGCCCCTGCAGGATGCGCAGCGTGTGCGGGCCATCGTCCAGCAGCGCCACCTCGGTGATCTCCAGGCGCAGCCGGCGCGGATCGGCACCGCAGCTGTCGAGCAGGCCGAACAGGCGGTCACTGAATTCGGCGGAGCGGAAATGCCGGGGTGAGACGTTCACCGAGACGTAGCCGTCGCCCCCCTGCGCCAACCCTGCAATGACCTGCTCGTAGATCAGCCAGTCGACCTGTTCGATCAGGCCGCTCTCTTCACCCAGCTCCAGGAACGCGCCCGGCAGCAGCAGGCCGCGGCGCTCATGCTGCCAGCGCAGCAGCGCCTCGTGGCCCACCACCTCGCCATCGGACAGGCGCACGATCGGCTGGTAGAACGGCACGAAATCGCGGTTGTTGATCGCACGACGCAGGTCGGCTTCGAGGTCCAGGCTGCGCATGGCTTCTTCGCGCATGTCCTCGTCGAAGATCGCACAGCGGTCATGGCCCTGCGCCTTGGCCCGGTACATCGCTGCGTCCGCGTCGCGCAGCAGCTCTTCACCGGTGCGGTAGCGCGGATTCCACAGGGCAATGCCCAGGCTGCCGGACGGAAACAGTTCGCGCCCGGCGATCCACATCGACTCCTGCAACGCCAGCAGCAGGCGCTGGCCAAAGTCCAGCGCCTGTGCCAGGCCCTGGGGGCACTGCAGCAGCACAGCAAACTCATCACCGCCGAGCCGTGCCACCACATCTTCGGTACCGGCCATCGATACGATGCGCTTGGCCACTTCCACCAGCATGCGGTCACCGGCAGCGTGGCCGATACTGTCGTTGACCAGCTTGAAGCGGTCCAGGTCGAGGAACAGCACGGCGAACACCGGGCCGCCCTCTCGCTTGGCCAGTGCCAGCGCATCCTGCAGGCGGTCCAGCAGGTGCAGGCGATTGGGCAGGCCGGTCAGCGCATCGTGCATGGCCTGGTGGGTCAGGCGTTGCTCGGCCCGCAGGCGTTCACCAATCTGCCCGAGCAACTTCTCGTTGACCTCGGCCAGCTCGCGGGTACGTTCTTCCACGCGCTTTTCCAGTTCGGCATGCGCCGAACGCAGCCGCTGCTGGTCGCGCTGACGGGCCAGGCCGGTACCGATGTTCTGCGCAACGAAGGTCAGCAGGCGCTGGTCATGCACGCTGAAAATGCTGTTCTCGCTGTAGCTCTGCACCACGATCGCGCCGACCACTTCGTCGTCGCGCAGCAGTGGTACGCCCAGCCAGCAGTGCGAACGCGCACCGGATTCACGCACTTCGCCACTGGCCAGCAGTGCATCGATCTGCGCGCGCGAGGCCAGCAGCGGGCGCCGGTTGCGCACCACGTATTCGGTCAGGCCCCGGCTGAAGGGCCGTGGCGCGCGGCTGGCATTGTGCTCGTCCACCGAATACACGAAATCCAGGCCGTTGCCGGCCGGGTTGACCAGGGCGATGTAGAAATTTCGTGCGTCGAGCAGGCGCCCAACCACGCCATGCACCTGTCCGTAGAACTGGGCCAGGCTGTCGGCCGACATCGCCATCTCGGCAATGTTATAGAGCGCGGTCTGCAGCTGTTCGGCGCGACGCCGCTCGGTTACTTCGTCCTGCAGGCTGTGGTTGGCGCGCTGCAGTTCCTGGGTACGCCGCTCTACCTGCTGCTCCAGCCGCACCTGCGCCTGGCGCCGGTCCATCGCGGTCTGCACATGCTGCGCAACGAAACCCAGCAATGCGCGCTCGGCCTCGCCATAGCGGGCCGCCTGTTCATAGCTCTGAACCACGATGGCACCGCATACACGGCCATCGCGCAGCATCGGCACGCCCAGCCAGTCCAGGCTTTCCGGCCCACGCTGCGGGTCGTGCTCCTGTTCCATCACCTGCGCCAGCAGTTTGCGCGAGGGACCACTGAGCGGTTTGCCATGGCGCAGCAGCGCCACGGTCAGGCTGCGCGGCATCTCGCTGGCGTCATGGCTCTGCGTGGGATCGGCGACGAAGTCATCGACCTGATCGGCGAAGTACAGGAACCGGATCTGGTCGCGCACATCGTCGTATTCGACGATGTAGCAGTTCTCGGCATACATCAGCGTGCCCAGCACACCATGCACGTGGCGCAGCATCTCGGGCATTTCAAGGTCGGCACCGGCCAGGTCTGCAATCTGGAACAGGGCCTGCTGCAACCGCTCGGCCTCTTCCAGTGCCTTGATCTGGCCGGCCTGGCGGCCGCGCTGCAGCGCCAGCTCCATCGCCTGCCGGGCAACGCCCCACCATGCCGGCGAAGGCACTGCGCCTTCGACCGACAACAGCAGGCGCGCACCATCATGTTCCCAGCCGTGCTGGCCATCGCCCGCGCCGGGTGCCGCCGCATCACCTCCGGCAGCCGCTGTCGGCCACCCCCCCTGGCCACGACCGAGCTGCGGGTCGTCCCAGCCGACGCGGACCACGGCCGTTTCCGGCAAAAGCGCATGCAACGCGCGCACCAGCGCCGTGCTCAGCACGGCCTCGTGTGGTGGCTCTTCCGCCGGTTCAGCATGCGTGGACAAATGACAATCTCTTGGCGCCGTCGGTGCGTCGCCTCCCCTGAGCCGCCGAGCATAGCGCGCCACCCGGGGGGCAATGGAAGCCCGTAAACCCCGAATCGTGCGCCCGTACGTTTTTCCTGCTGTCCGTAGCCCCTTCCGAGCCATGACCCTCGCCCTGCCCGCCCCCGCCACCGGCTATGCGCCATCGCCTGCAGGCCTTACCCTGTACGCCGTGGAAGCCAGCGCACTGCCAACCGATGAAGCCTTGATGCTGGCCTGGGCCGGTGGTGACCTGCGCGCATTCGAAAGCCTGTATGCGCGCCATCGCAAGCGCCTGTTCGGCTTCCTGCTGCGGCAACTGCGCGACAACGCGCTGGCCGAGGAGATCTTCCAGGACGTCTGGCAGCGGGTGATCAGCGCCCGCGCCGGCTGGCAGCCCGAGGCGGCGTTCAGCACCTGGTTGTTCCGCATTGCGCACAACCGCCTGAATGACCATTGGCGTGCCGCCCGTCATCGCCCCGCCGCGCCGGCCGACGCCGATCTGCGCCTGGCCGCGATCGAGGATGGGCAGACCCCGGAAGGTGAGCTTTCCGAATTCGAACAACGTCGCCGCATCCAGCTGGCGATGGAACAACTGCCGCCGGAGCAGCGCGAAGTGCTGCAGCTGCGGCTGGATCAGGAACTGAGCCTGGAGGAGATCGGCCAGATCACCGGCGTAGGCCGGGAAACCGTGAAATCGCGGCTGCGCTATGCGATGGACAAGCTGCGTGCGGGATTGAACGCATGAACCGAGACGAACCGCTGACGCCGGAAGAACGCGAGCTGTCCCGCCTGCTCGGCCGTCGCGCCGATCAGGCACCGCCCGCCGCACTGGACGCCGCCATCCTGGCCGCGGCCCGCGCTGCCGTGGACGCTCCGGCTGCCGATGCGGTCGCCTCTCCCGAGGCGCCGCCCACGCAGCGCACACGCCCGCGTTGGCCGGCGGTGTTCGGCATCGCCGCCTCGATGGTGTTCGCCATTGGCATCGCCTGGCAGCTGCGTCCGGAACCGCCGCCGGTTCCGGCCGGTGAGGCCGCTGTTGCTGCGGCACCGGCTGCTGCAGAAGACGTTGCGGCTGCCGATCAGGCCGCTGACAGCGGTGCGGCCGACAGCGCGGTGGCGGCTGCGGAACCGGCCGCTGCGCCCGCAGCGCCCGAGGCAGGCCCTGTTGCCGCTGCCCCGGCACCGGCACCGGTCATCGCGCGCACGCGCAAGCCTGCGCCGGCCGAGTCCGCTGACGCGCCGGCCCAGGCTGCACGATCGATGGCTGCAGATGCCGCCGCCGATACCTCCTTTGCGGCCCTTCCGCCCGCTCCGGCCGCAGCGCCGGCAGCGGCGCCGCCTGCGCCACCGGCACCCGCCGCCTACTCGGCACCGGCACCGGCATTCGCGCCGGTAGCGTCCGGGGCGCTGAAAGCACGCACGGCCGCAGCACCGGCAGCGAATGCCGCCGAAGTCGAGCGGGCGCAGGCGCTGGACCGGGTAGAAATCACCTCGATGAAGCGTGAGGCTCCCAGCCGTTCCGCACCAGGCATCATGCGCCGCAGCACCGATGCGGGCCTGAGCGCGGACGCCGTGCAGGCCGAGGTGGACGCCGACGCACGACTGCCGCGTCGGCAGTGGCTGCAGAAAATCCGTACGCGACGCGACGACGGCCAGCGCGATCTGGCCCGTGCCAGCCTGGAGCGTTACATGCAGCAGTACCCGGAAGCGCGCCTGCCACGCGACCTGCGCCCACTGCTGGACGACTGAAGCGGACGGGAATACCTGGCAACCCCGTAGAATGGCGGGAATGCTCGATACTCTCGCCCAGCCGGTCAGCCACACGCTGGAAGTCAAACACAGCCGTTTCATCGCCCATGCCGCGCCGATCGAAGGCGCCGCAGCGGCCATGGCGTTCCTGCAGCAGGTCGCGGTGGCCGATGCCACCCACAACTGCTGGGCCTACCGGCACGGGCAGGACTATCGCTCCAGCGACGATGGCGAGCCGGCCGGCACGGCTGGACGTCCGATCCTGGCGGCGATCGACGGCCAGGGTTTCGACCGGGTGATGGTGGTGGTGACCCGCTGGTTCGGCGGTATCAAGCTCGGCGCCGGTGGCCTTGTACGCGCCTACGGTGGCGCCGCCGCCGAGTGCCTGCGTACCGCGCCGCGCCTGCCGCTGCTAGCGATGGCCCGGCTGCAGCTGCTGGCCGGCTTCGAGGATCTGGGTACCCTGCACGCCACCCTGCCCGCCTTCGGTGCCGAAAAGCGCGATGAACAGTTCGATGCCCATGGCGTGTGCCTGCGGATCGAATTGCCTGCCGATCAGGTCGACGCATTGAAAATCCGCCTGCGCGACGCCACCCGTGACCGTATCCGCATAGAAGACGACGACCAGGATGACTGACAAGGACGACGCCCCCGCTTCGACTCCGCCGCTGCGGCGCCTCGGCAGCCTGCGCACGCTGTGGCCATTCGTGCGCCGCCATAGCGGGCTGTTCACCGCCTGGCTGCTGGCCCTGGCGGTGTCTTCGGCCGCCACGCTGAGCCTGCCGCCGGCGGTGAAGCAGATGATCGATCATGGTTTCAGCAGTGGCGGCCAGATCAACCGCGCCTTCGCCCTGCTGATGCTGGTGGCGGTCGTGATGGCGTTGGGCACGGCCGCGCGTTTCTACTTCGTGTCGCTGCTCGGCGAAAAAGTCGTGGCCGACCTGCGCAGCCAGCTGTATGCCCACCTGATCCAGCTGGGCGCCGGCTTCCACGACCGCAGCCGCAGCGGCGAACTGGTCTCGCGCCTGACCGCGGACACCGAACTGCTGCGCAGCGTGGTCGGCTCGACCATGTCCGTAGCATTGCGCAGCACGGTCACTGTCATCGGCAGCCTGGCGATGCTGTTCGTCACCAGCCCGCGGCTGGCCGCATGGTCGCTGCTCGGCATTCCGCTGGCGGTGCTGCCGATCATCATCGGCGCACGCAAGCTGCGCACCGTCGCACGCAACAGCCAGGACCGCATCGCCGATGCCAACAGCCTGGCCAGCGAGACGCTGGGCGCGGTGCGCACGGTGCAGGCACATGCACGCGAACCATACGAACGCGGTCGCTTCGACAAGGCGCTCGGTGACGCCATCGGCGCCGCCCGCCGCCGCATCGGTGCGCAGTCGCTGGTCACCGCCAGCGCCATCCTGCTGGTGTTCGGCGCCATCGTCGGTGTGCTGTGGCTGGGCGCGCACGACGTCATCGACGGCCGCCTCAGCGCCGGCACGCTGGGTCAGTTCGTGCTGTATGCATTGATCGGCGGCGGTTCGGTGGGCGCGCTGGCCGAAGTATGGAACGAGCTGCAGCGCGCGGCCGGCGGCATGGGCCGCATCGGCGAACTGTTGCAGGAAGACATCGAGATCCGCGCGCCGGCCCAGCCGCATGCACTGCCGCAACCGCTGCGTGGCGAGATCCGGTTCGACGACGTGGTGTTCCACTACCCGCAGCGACCGGACCAGGCCGCACTGGACCACTTCAACCTGCATGTGCGCCCCGGCGAGACCGTAGCGCTGGTGGGTCCGTCAGGGGCGGGCAAGAGCACGGTGCTTTCGATGCTGCTGCGCTTCCATGACCCGGCCAGCGGCCGCATCGACGTGGACGGCATCGACGTGCGCCAGGTCGACCCGGCCGAGCTGCGTGCGCAGCTGGCGCTGGTGCCACAGCAGCCTACGCTGTTCGCTGCCAGTGCCCGCGACAACATCCGCTATGGCCGCCTGCAGGCCAGCGACGCCGAGGTCGAGGATGCCGCACGAGCGGCCGAGGCCGACGGTTTCCTGCGCGCGTTGCCGCAGGGCTATGACAGCGAGCTGGGTGAGCGCGGTGCCCGCCTGTCCGGTGGGCAGCAGCAGCGTGTGGCGATTGCCCGTGCGCTGCTGAAGGATGCGCCGATCCTGCTGCTGGATGAAGCCACCAGCGCGCTGGATGCACAGAGCGAACACAGCGTGCAGCAGGCATTGGAACGGTTGATGGCGGGTCGCACCACGCTGGTCATCGCCCACCGCCTGGCCACCGTGCTCAAGGCCGACCGCATCGTGGTGATGGACCAGGGCCGCATCGTCGCCGAGGGCACGCACGCACAGCTGCTGGCCGAAGACGGACTGTACGCTGAACTGGCACGCCTGCAGTTCATCGATTGATGACGTCCGGCTAACATCGGCGCGGCCAAGCTGGCCGCGCAACTGCAGCATCCGCTGAAGGAGGTGCACGATGTCGTTCCGTCAGTTCCCCGCCGTCGACAGCAACGGCGAAAGTCACATCATCATCGAGTTCAAGCCCGAGGCGAATGGCAGCGGGCACCATTCCGAAGCCACGCCGCGCTACGAGCTGGATGATGGGCGGCCGCTGGTGCGCGATGGCCGCGAGTTCACCACCAGTGGCGGCGAGTTGAGGTTGACGATCTGAGGTTCGCCGGGCATGGCCCGGCGCTACCGGATTTCATTCCGCCCCGCTCTGGTGGGTGTCGACCTTGGTCGACATGCTTTTTGCCAAAGGCGGTCGAGCATGGCTCGACGCTACAAAAAGGCATGGTCAATTTTTCACCAAGCATCTTGACAGCCTTGGCTGCCAAGGGCTGCGCGAGGTTATCCACACCTTTGCTCAGAAACCATCCACATCGCCTGTGGATGAATTCAGCCCAGCACCCGTCCGATGCCGCTGGCGTCCACCTCGGCCGCCGCCCGGGTGATCGCCGCCGGATCGCTGCCGGCCACGAATCCGATACGGAAATGCACTTCGCCGCCAGGCGTTCGCGAAGAATGGATCGACGCCAGGCTGATGCGGTGCTGCTCGAACACGTTCAGCAGTTCACGCAACGACCCCGGCCGGTCTTCCGGCAGGTGCACTGACAACGCATTGCGCTCGGTCAGGTCAGCCAGCAGATAGCCCACGCGTTCGAATGTGTAATTGCCGTCCGCCAGCGCCTGCTCGCCGAAGGCAGTGCGATTGGCCGACAGCAGCTGCTCCCGGAATGCAGCACGTGCACCGTCGTCACCCTGCCCGACCTGCGCCTGCAGGGACTGCAGCTGGCCGACCAGCCGCTCCAGCATCGGCGCTACGTATGGGTTGCCGAACTGGATGTCTTCGTAGATCGCCGGGTTGAGCGACAGGATGCGCGAGATGATCGCCGTATCCAGCTCGAACGATGCCGACCGATACGGCATCATCGTGGCCAGATCGCCCAGCTGCGGCTGGTACTGGCGCAGCACGCCGGCCTGGGCCAGGTGAGTGGCATGCACCATCGCCTGTACCAGCGCCATCATCTGGTCGTGGTGCTGTGGCGTGGCGCGCACGCACTCAGCCTGCAACGCCGTGCACAGCGTATTGGCCCACGGCTGCCAGTGCTGCAGCCGCGCTTCGCAGACCACCATCACCCGGCCCTTCAGGGTCGGCGCCTTGGGCGGAGCGGTCATCGGGTGCAGGCCGACCACTTCGGCTTGAGAGGCCAACATCGCCTGGACCGGCGCTTCCTTCACCGAGGTCACGTCCAGCCACAGTCGGTCGCGTTCACGGCCTGCGGACTGCCGCACGTACTCGGCGATCAACGCGGGCGTGTGCCGGATCGGCGCCGAGAACACCAGCACGTCGGCCTGCGCCAGCAGCTCTTCCGGCGTATGCGAGTCCGGATCGGCCGGATCGTGGCCGATCACCTTCAGCTGCATGTGCTGCTGGAAGAAGCGGGTCAGCCAGCGCCCGTAGGCGCCGGCACTGCCGATGATGCCGACCGTGCGCGGCGTACGTTCGAGCAGGCCGCTCATGCCACGCGTTCGGCGCGGAAGCGCGACCCTTCGGCCAGCGCGGCAGGCGCTGCAGCAATCACGTCGAACTCTTCGAAGCCGTTGTCCAGGGTCGCCTCCAGCGCCGCGTGGGTGCCGGCAATCGCACGCGAGATCGCCTGCTGCATCGATTCGCCGCGCAGCAGGAACGACACCACCAGCGACATCAGCACATCGCCGGTACCGGCCACGTCCACCGGCAGCAGCGGCGAGGTCCAGCGCCAGGTCTCCTCGCGGCCAACGGCCAGGGTCACCAGTTCACCCGGGGTGCCGCCTACGCTGTGCGCGATCACCCAGTGCGGGCCACGATCCAGCAGCGTGCGTGCGGCGGTGATGGCATCGGCCTCGGCGAGCGCCGGCATGCCGGTCAGGCGATTCAGTTCAAAGGCGTTCGGGGTAACCAGCCAGGCATGCGGCAACAACCGCTCGGCGAAGATCGCTTCCAGGCCCGGTTCCACGTAGGGGCCGGTGTGAGTATCACCGATCACCGGATCCAGGCAGTAACGCAGCTGCGGGCAGGCCGGCAGGATGTCGTCCAGCCAATCGGCGAAGGCGGCACCATTGGCCGTGCTGCCAAAGTAGCCGGAGACGAGCATCCTCGCCCGCTGCGGCAGGCCACGCTCGTGGGTGCCCCGCAACAGATCGGCGAACCAGTCGGCGGGCAGCACGCGACCGCGGGTGGTGTCGTAGAACGGCGCGTTGCTCAGCAGCACGGTCGGAATTTCGGCTACGCGCACGCCGAGCGCGCGCATCGGCGGTACGGCGGCGCTGTTGCCGGCATGGCCGTAGACAAGTTGCGACTGGACCGAGATGACATCGATCGGCGACGGGCCGTCGGGCCGCTGGCGGCGGCCGTGGACCAGGTGGTTATCAAGGGATTCGCTCATGGCCGCATTCTACGCCCAAGGGGGTTTTCGGCAGGGCTTGCAGCCCTGCACCTGCTCTATGCAACGGCAACGGCAACGGCAACGGCAAAAGCCAGAGCGGCATTCCGTGAGTTGGCGGGGCGGTGTGGGTGGTCAGGACACGCCGTAAACCCATCCATGGGGGCTCGATGGCGCCATCCATGGCGCCAACGGTCCTGCCCACCCACACCGCCCCGCCTTCGACAGATTCATGCGGCTGTTGGTAACTGCGGCTGTTGGTGGGTGTCGACCTTGGTCGACACGGTAGATCCATGCCATGCGTGGATGAATTCATTCGATATCTGACAGATGTGTCGACCAAGGTCGACACCCACCAGAGCAGAGTGCTGCTCCAACAGATCGCGGCCAACTGTCGAAGGCGGGGTGGGTCCGGTTGAGGGGGCGTGAGCCGCATGGATGCGGCGACCGAGCTTACATGGACGTACTTGCAGCGTCCCCCTCAACCGGACCCACCCCGCCAACCCACGGATAGCCAGCTTCTGCTGTTGACGTTGACGTTGCTTCGGCGGGTGCAGGGCTGCAAGCCCTGCAAACCAAAACCTCTCAGTGAGCAGCAGGCCGCGACGGCGGCAGCCACGCCGCCACGATGCCGAGTAGCGGCAGGAACGCGGTCAGCTGGTAGACGTACTCAATGCTGGTCTTGTCCGCCAGCAGGCCGAGCACGGCCGCACCCAGTCCGCCCATGCCAAACGCGAAGCCGAAGAACAGGCCGGACACCATGCCGATGCGGTGCGGCATCATCTCCTGCGCATACACCACGATCGCCGAGAACGCTGACGACAACACGAAACCGATCAGCACGGCCAGTACCGTGGTCCAGAACAGATCCGCATGCGGCAGCATCAACGCGAACGGGGCCACGCCGAAGATCGAGGTCCAGATGATCGGCTTGCGGCCGATGCGATCACCCAGCGGGCCGCCGAGGAAGCCACCGGCAGCGGATGCCACCAGGAACGCGAACAGATGCAGCTGCGCCTGTGCCACCGGAATGCCGAAGTGGTGGATCAGGTAGAAGGTGAAGTAGCTGCCGATGCTGGCCATGTAGAAGTATTTGCTGAAGATCAGCACCAGCAGGATCGCCAGCACCTTGGCCACGGTGCGCGACGGATGCCGCGGGGCCATCGACGCGGTGCTGGCCGGACGCGGTGTGCCCAGGTGCAGTGCATACCAGCGGCCCACATAGGTAAGCAATGCGATGCCGATCAGGGCGGCGCCGGCAAACCACGATGCGGCATGCTGGCCATACGGCACGATCACCGCCGCGGCAATCAGCGGGCCCAGCGCGGTACCGAAGTTGCCGCCGACCTGGAACACCGACTGTGCAAAACCATGGCGACCGCCCGAGGCCAGCCGCGCGATGCGCGAGGCTTCCGGATGGAAGATGGCCGAACCAATGCCGACCATCGCCGCCGCCATCAGCACCACCGCGTAGTTCGGTGCGAAGCCCAGCAGCAGCATGCCGCACAGGGTCGAGGCCATGCCGATCGGCAGCGAGTACGGCGCCGGGCGGCGGTCGGTGGCCATGCCGATCAAGGGCTGGAAGATCGAGGCGGTGAGCTGGTAGGTCAGCGTGATCAGGCCGATCTGGGTGAAGCTCAGGTTGAAGCCGCCCTTGATCACCGGATAGATGGCCAGGATCAGCGACTGCATCATGTCGTTGACGACATGCGAGGTGGAGATGGCGGCCAGCACGCCGGGGGCCACCGGGCGTGAGGTCGTTGCAGGAGAAGCCAGGGTCGACATGGACGCAGTCAGGTTGGGGGCGAGCACCGCATGCTACGGTGACCTCCCCCTCCCTTCTGCCGCGTTCGGGTCATGGCATATCGCAAAAAGGACACCCCCTGCCCGGTCCGCGAGACTGCACCGTGGAACGAGGTTCCGGTGCACCGCCCAGTAACCTGCCGCGCCCGCCACTACAAGCCCGGCACCCACATCGCGCCCCACCGGCACCGCCGTCACCAGCTGGTGTTCGCCATGTCCGGACTGATGGTGGTGCGTGCGGACGGCGGCCGCTGGGTGGTGCCTTCGACCCGCGCGATCTGGGTGCCGGCCGGCATGGCCCATGCGGTGGACTGCATCGCCGAAGTACACATGCGCAGCCTGTACGTGGAGCCGGACTTCGCGCCGCAGCTGCCGGACGAGGCGTTCGCAGTACAGGTAGCACCGCTGCTGCGCGAGCTGCTGCTGGCCGCCAGCCTGATCGAGACCGCGCATGTGGACGACAGCCGCGACGGCCGCCTGGTACGCCTGCTGCTGGACGAGCTGCACCGCATGGACGTGCTGCCGCTGCACCTGCCCTCCCCCACCGACCCGCGCCTGCAGCGGATCTGCCAGCACATCCAGAAGCATCCCGGCGACGACGCCACGTTGCAGGATTGGGCGCAGGCGCTGCAGGTGGACGTGAAAACCATCCAGCGCCATTTCGCCAGCGAACTGGGCATGACCTTCGGGCAGTGGCGACAACAGGCGCGGCTGCTGGCCGCACTGGAACGGCTGGCGGTCGGTGACAAGGTCATCGATGTCGCGTTGGCGATGGGTTACGACAGCCCGAGCGCGTTCACCAGCATGTTCAAGCGGCAGCTGGGGCAGACACCCGCGGCGTTTTTCCGCTGACCGCATACGAAAACGCCGGGCATGGCCCGGCGCTAGCGTTCAACGCTTGCGTTGAGAACTCAGGACGTCATGCGGTCCCAGAAGCCCTTCACGCCATCGATGAAGGTGGCCGACTTCGGCGAATGCTTGCGCGCTTCCTCACCGACGAAGGTGGCTTCGAACTGCTCCAGCAGCTTGCGCTGCTCGTTGGTGAGGTTGACCGGGGTCTCCACCACCACACGGCAGTACAGGTCGCCCTCGCTGCGGCTGCGCACCGAACGTACGCCCTTGCCACGCAGGCGGAACAGCTTGCCGGTCTGGGTCTCGGCCGGGATGCGGATCTCCGCCTCACCGCCCAACGTGGCCACGCGCACAGTGTCGCCCAGTGCGGCCTGCGAGATGCGGATCGGCACTTCGCAGTGCAGGTCGTCGCCATCGCGCTGGAAGATCGCATGCTCGCGCACGCGCACTTCCACGTACAGATCACCCGGCGGCGTACCGGCCGGACCGGCTTCGCCCTCGCCCTGCAGGCGGATGCGATCGCCGGTGTCGACGCCGGCCGGCACCTTCACCGACAGCACCTTGTCTTCCTCGACACGGCCGTTGCCATGGCAGGTCTTGCAGGGCTTGGCGATGATCTGGCCACGGCCGCCGCAGTTGTGGCAGGCCTGCTGCATGGCGAAGATGCCGCGCTGGATGCGCACCTGGCCACGGCCATGGCAGACGTTGCAGGTCTCGACCTTGCCGTCTTCGGAGCCACTGCCATCGCAGTCGCCGCACTCGGCCAGGGTCGGAATCTCGATGCGGCGCTCGACGCCGCGCACGGCTTCTTCCAGGTCCAGCTCCATCACGTAGCCGATGTCGGCGCCGCGACGGGCCTGACGCGGACCACCGCCGCCACCAAAGATGTTGCCGAAGATATCGCCGAAGATATCGTTCATGTCCGGGCCGCCCGGACCACCGCCGCCCATGCCGTGCTCGAACGCGGCGTGGCCGTGGCTGTCATACATGCGGCGCTTGTTGCCGTCGGACAGTACTTCGTAGGCTTCCTTGCACTCCTTGAAGGAGGCTTCGGCCGCCGTATCGCCCGGATTGCGGTCCGGGTGGAACTTCATCGCGCAGCGGCGGTAAGCCTTCTTCAGCTCGTCGTCGGTGGCGGTGCGGGCAACGCCCAGCACTTCGTAGTAATCGCGCTTGCTCATATCGTGAATCGGGTTCCGGAAAGTCGGGATTCGTCAAAGCGGAAGAGCGGAACCAGGTCCGCTCTTGCGTCGGGCGCCCCGACACGCCGGTGGGCGGTCAGGACCCTGATGCGACAACGGGACGCTGATGGCCAGCGTCCCGTGTCGGTCCGGATCAGGACTTCTTGTCGTCCTTGACTTCGGTGAACTCGGCGTCGACCACGTCATCCTGCGCCTTGCCTGCGTTGCCGGCGTCGGCACCCGGGGCAGCACCGCCCTGGTCGGCCGAAGCGGCAGCGAACAGCGACTGGCCAGCTTCTTCCAGCGCCTTCGACTTGGCTTCGATCTGTGCCTTGTCGTCACCCTTCATCGCGGTTTCCAGATCGGCCAGGGCCGCCTCGACCTTGCCGATCACTTCGCCACCGACCTTGCTGCCGTGCTCGGTGATCGCGCTGCGGGTGCCGTGGATCAGGGCGTCGGCCTGGTTGCGGGCCTGCACCAGTTCCTGGAACTTCTTGTCTTCTTCGCGGTTGGCTTCCGCGTCGGCGACCATGCGTGCGATCTCTTCCTCGGACAGACCCGAACCGGCCTTGATCTCGACCTTCTGTTCCTTGTTGGTCTTCTTGTCCTTGGCCGACACGTGCAGGATGCCGTTGGCGTCGATGTCGAAGGACACTTCCACCTGCGGCAGGCCACGCGGCGCCGGCTCGATGCCGGACAGGTCGAACTTGGCCAGCGACTTGTTGAAGCGGGCCTGTTCGCGCTCACCCTGCAGCACGTGCACGGTCACGGCCGACTGGTTGTCCTCGGCGGTGGAGAACACCTGCGAGGCCTTGGTCGGGATGGTGGTGTTCTTCTCGATGATCTTGGTGAACACGCCACCCATGGTTTCGATGCCCAGCGACAGCGGGGTCACGTCCAGCAGCAGCACGTCCTTGACGTCGCCACCCAGCACGCCGCCCTGGATCGCCGCACCCAGTGCCACGGCCTCGTCGGGGTTGACGTCCTTGCGCGGTTCCTTGCCGAAGAACTCGGTCACCGCCTGCTGCACCTTCGGCATGCGGGTCTGGCCGCCGACCAGGATCACTTCGCTGATGTCGCTCGAACGCAGGCCGGCATCGTTCAGGGCGACGCGGCACGGCTCGATCGACTTCTTGATCAGGTCGTCCACCAGCGCTTCCAGCTTGGCGCGGGTCAGCTTGATGTTCAGGTGCTTCGGACCCGACGCGTCAGCGGTGACGTACGGCAGGTTCACTTCGGTCTGCTGGGCGCTGGACAGCTCGATCTTGGCGCGCTCGGCAGCGTCCTTCAGGCGCTGCAGGGCCAGCGGATCCTTGCGCAGGTCGATGCCCTGGTCCTTGTTGAACTCTTCAACCAGGTACTCGATGACGCGGTTGTCGAAGTCTTCGCCGCCCAGGAAGGTGTCGCCGTTGGTGGCCAGCACTTCGAACTGCTTTTCGCCGTCGACGTTGGCGATCTCGATCACCGAGACGTCGAAGGTGCCGCCGCCCAGGTCGTACACCACGATCTTGCGATCCTTGTTGTCGCCCTTGTCCAGGCCATAGGCCAGCGCGGCCGCGGTCGGCTCGTTGATGATGCGCTTGACGTCCAGGCCGGCGATGCGGCCGGCGTCCTTGGTCGCCTGGCGCTGGCTGTCGTTGAAGTAGGCCGGCACGGTGATGACCGCTTCGGTGACCTTCTCACCGAGGAAGTCCTCGGCGGTCTTCTTCATCTTTTCCAGCACCTTGGCCGAGATTTCCTGCGGCGCCATCTTCTTGCCGTCGCTGGTGGCCACCCAGGCATCGCCATTGTCATGGGCGAGGATGCTGTAGGGGACGTGCGCGATGTCCTTCTGCACTTCGGCGTCGGTGAACTTGCGGCCGATCAGGCGCTTCACCGCGTAGAAGGTGTTCTTCGGGTTGGTCACGGCCTGGCGCTTGGCCGAGGCGCCGACCAGGACTTCGCCGTCCTTGGTGTAGGCGACGATCGACGGGGTGGTGCGATCGCCTTCCGAATTCTCGATGACGCGGGCCTTGCCGCCGTCCATGATCGCCACGCACGAGTTGGTGGTGCCGAGGTCGATACCAATGATCTTGCCCATGGGGGAGACTCCTGAGGATGCTTGTTGGGGTCAGTCCGGCCGTTCGGCCGGTGGATGAATACGATGTGGGGGAGGCTCGTGGAACATTCAAGCCATCTCCCGAACGCTGTGTTCAGCGCCTGGAAAACCTTGCCAGGCATGGCCTGGCTCGACCGGGGCCGGGCATCACCCGGCCCAGTCAATCAATCGGCGGCCACCACCACCAGCGCCGGCCGCAGCAGGCGCTCGTTCAGCAGGTAGCCCTTCTGGAACACGGTCACCACGCTGCCGGGGGCCGCGCCCGGGGCCGGCACCTGGCTGATGGCCTGGTGGTGTTCCGGGTTGAACGGCTGGCCAGTCGGGTCCAGCAGGACCAGACCGTTGTCGGCGGCAACCTTCAGCAGCTGCTTGTAGGTCAGCTCCAGGCCTTCGCGCAGCGGGTGCGGGTCGTCGCCGGCGGCCTTCAGGCCGGCATCCAGGCTGTCGAACACCGGCAGCAGCTCGCCGAGCAGCTTCTCGTTGGCGAACTTGCGGGCCTGCTCGATGTCACGGGCCACGCGCTTGCGCTGGTTCTCCAGGTCGGCGCGCTCACGCAGCGCATCGGCCTTGATCTGCTCGACTTCGGCGCGCAGGCGCTCCACTTCGTCGTTGACGCCGGCGGCGGCAGCCGCATCAGCGGCACTCTGCTGGGATTCGATATCTGGCTGTTCGTGGTTCATGTCTGGGTCCCTGGCGGTCACTCTCCGCCTCCACCCACCCTAGTGTGGGCGGGATGCTGCGTTTCAAGCGTCGGATGTTCCGGGAGTGCGCCCGGCGGGTGAAAAGGCCGCGCCGAGCACATCGGCGGTGGCCTGCACCAGCGGGATCATGCGGTCGTAGGCCATCCGCTTGGGGCCGATCACGCCCAGCACGCCCAGCACCTGGCCGTTGGCCGTGTACGGGGCGGTGACCAGCGAGACGCCCTGCAGCGGCATCATCCCGGTCTCCTCGCCGATGAAGATGCGCACGCCCGGCGCCTGGATGGTCCGCTCCAGCAGCTGCAGGATCTCGCGCTTGCTGGAGAACAGCTCGAACAGTTCACGCAGGCGCTCCAGGTCGGACAGGTCCTGCACCCCCATCAGGCGGGTCTGGCCGGCCACCAGCATGTCGTCGGCCGCTGGCTGCAGGGCCTGCTCGGCCAGCTCGATGCTGTGCGCCAGCAGCTGTTCCAGCTCGGAGCGGGCGTCGCGCAGTTCCAGCAGCAGGCGGGTGCGGATCTCGGCCATCGGCAGGCCGGCGAAATGGGCATTGAGGTAGTTGGCGACCTGCTCCAGCTGGCCTGGCGCGAACTCCTGCCGGGTCTCGATGACCCGGTTCTGCACCTCGTTGTCGGCGAACACCAGGATCGCCAGTACGCGGCGCCCGTCCAGCGCCACGAAATCGATCTGGCGGAAGGCGAACTGCTCGCGCCGCGGCGCGCTGACCACGCCGACGAAGTGGCTCATGGCCGACAGCAGCTCCGAGGCGCTGCCGAGCAGGGCCTGGGTGCTGCCGCCGCCAGCCAGTTCCTGACGCAACCGGGCCAGCTCGCCCTCGCCCGGCGGCTGCATCTGCAGCAGGCTGTCGACGAACACCCGGTAGCCGTGTGCGGTCGGGACGCGCCCGGCCGAGGTGTGCGGCGAGGCCAGCAGCCCCAGGTCCTCCAGGTCGCCGAGGATGTTGCGGATGGTGGCCGGGCTGACCTCCAGGCCGGCCACGCGCGCCAACGTCTGCGAGCCGACCGGCTCACCGTCCTGGATGTAACGCGCGATCAGCGTGCGCAGCAGATGGCGCGCACGCGGGGCAAGCTGGTCGGGAGAACCGTGCATGGAATCAACCTGTGAGACACGGACACTAGATAATGGCGGCGCATCACCTTGGCAAGTCATTGGACCTCCCTCGCCCACGTGCTAGCGTTGCGCGGCTGCTGATACCCCCTTACCCATGCTCAGACATCTTTCGATCAAGGATTTTGCCGTCGTCCGCGCCACCGAACTGGAGTTCGGGCCAGGCATGACCGTCGTTTCAGGCGAGACCGGCGCCGGCAAGTCGCTGATGGTCGACGCGCTGGGCTTCCTGTCCGGCCTGCGCGCCGACAGCGGCGTGGTCCGCCACGGCGCCGCGCGCGCCGAGCTTTCGGCCGAGTTCACGCTGGACCAGCTGCAGGCCGCGCGCCAGTGGCTGGCCGACAACGAGCTGGACGACGAAGAACAATGCCAGCTGCGCCGCGTGATCCGTGCAGACGGCGGTTCGCGGGCGTGGATCAATGGCCGCCCGGTGACCCTGGCCCAGCTGGGCGACCTGGCCTCGTTGCTGGTGGAGATCCACGGCCAGCACGAACAGCAGGCTCTGCTGGCGCGCCCGTCGCAGCTGGCCCTGCTGGATGCCTATGCCGGCAACGAGAACGAGCGCCGCCAGGTGCGCCGCGCCGCGGCCGCATGGCAGGCACTGGTCGATGAATCGCTGGCGCTGTCGCAACAGGGCGACGTGAGTGACCGGATCGGCTTCCTGGAGCACCAGCTGCGCGAACTGGACCGCGAAGACCTGGAGCCGGAGTCGATCGTGGCGCTCGGTGCCAGCCATCGCCGCCAGGCCCACGCCAGCGCCCTGCTGAGCGCCTGCCAGGCCGCCAGCAACCAGCTCAACGGCGATGACGGCAGCTCCGCGCTGGACCTGCTGCAGCAGGTGCGCCACGAACTGTCGCGCCTGATCGAACACGACCCGCGCCTGGGCGAGGTGGACGGCCTGATCGAGAACGCCTCGATCCAGCTGCACGAAGCCCTGTCGCTGCTGGACCGGGTGCACGATGACCTCGATGCCGACCCGGAGCAGTTCGAAGAGAACGAGCGCCGTCTCGGCCGCCTGCACGACCTGGCCCGCAAGCACCGCGTGCCGATGGACGAGCTGGGCGCGCAGCGCGAGCGCATGCACGCCGAAGTGGAGCAGCTGCGCGGCGCCGACGAACGCCTGCAGCGCCTGGCCGGCGAGATCGACAAGGCCGCCGCCGCCTGGCGTGTGCAGGCTGAAGTGCTGACCGCCAGCCGTCGCAGCGCTGCTGCCGAACTGTCGGCCACCACCACCGGCATCATCGCCGAGCTCGGCATGGGCGGTGGCCAGTTCCTGATCGAGCTGGAGCCGCAGGATGCCGGCAAGCCCGATCCGCAGGGTGCCGAGCGCGTGGAGTTCCTGGTCGCGGCCAATGCCGGCCAGCCGCCGCGCGCACTGCGCAAGGTGGCCTCAGGCGGTGAACTGTCGCGCATTTCGCTGGCCATCGAAGTGGCCGCGCTGGACCTGGATGCGGTGCCGACCATGGTGTTCGACGAGGTCGACTCCGGCATCGGCGGCGCCGTGGCCGACATTGTCGGCCAGAAGCTGCGCGCCCTCGGCGAGAAGCGCCAGGTGCTGTGCGTGACCCACCTGCCACAGGTCGCCTCCAAGGGCCACGCGCATTACCGGGTCAGCAAGGCGCCAGTGGAAGGCATGACCCAGAGCGCGGTGGAAAAACTGGACAGCAAGGCGCGCGAGGAAGAGCTGGCACGCATGCTCGGCGGCGTGGAAGTGAGCAAGGAAGCGCGCGCCGCTGCGCGCAAGCTGCTGCAGGTGTAACGCCGACCGGGCCGAGCATGGGCTCGGCTCTACAGGAACGTCCCGAACGAAACCGACATGTAGAGCCGAGCCCATGCTCGGCTTCTGTCCGCCGGCGCTCTCACCCCAAGGGCCGTGCCAGGTCCACCGTTTCCACCAGGTAATCCAGGAACGCGCGCACCCGCAGCGGCAGGTAGCCGCCCTGCCCCAGGAACACCGCGTGCACCTCTTCCAGGTCACCGGGATTGGCTTCCTCCAGCACCGGCAGCAGGCGTCCGGCAGCGATGTCGGCCTGCACCTGGAACGCTGCCAGCCGTGCCATGCCCAGACCACCCAGCACCAGCTGCCGCAGTGCATCACCGTTGCTGGCGCGGGCATTGCCACTGGGCAGCACCATCCGCTCGCGTCCGTCCTGCAGCAATGGCCAGCCCTGCATCGCCCGGGCATGGCCGATGTCCAGCCGATTGTGCGACTGCAGCTCCTCAGCGTCGCGCGGCAGCCCATGCCGCTGCGCGTAGGCCGGCGCGGCCACGATCATCATCCGCGTCGCGCCCAGCCGCCGCGCCACCAGGCTAGAGCTCTTCAGCGGCCCGGCCCGCACCGCCACATCGGTGCGCTGCTCCAGCAGGTCGATCACCTCGTCGTTGAGGGTCAGGTCCACGCCCACCTGCGGGTTGCGCTCCAGGAACGCCGGCAGCAGCGGCAACAGGAAGTGCTGGCCAAACGGCACGTTGGAATTGACCCGCAGCCGTCCGCGCGGCTCGGCATGTGCGCTGGCGCAGCGTTCGGCCTCCTCCAGGTCGGCCAGCACGCGCAGGCCACGTTCATAGAACGCGCAGCCTTCCGGGGTCAGCTGTAGCTGGCGGGTGGAGCGTTGCAGCAGGCGCGTGCCCAGCCGCTGTTCCAGCCGGGCCACCAGCTTGCTCACCGCCGAGGGCGTCATGTCCAGGGTGCGGGCGGCGGCGGAGAAGCCACCGGTCTCGATCACCCGCACGAACACTTCCAGCTCGCCGGATCGGTTGATGTCTGGTCGCGCCATGGCAATGAATCCAGTTCACAGATGATTATCCATGCGCAGTCTAGTTCACAGATAACCACGGAATCACCATGGTGTTCCCTCCACCCGGGACCGCCCGATGAACCGCCTGAGCCACCTTACCGCCACCATCCTGCTCGCCCTGTCCGGCGTCGCCAGTGCCGCATCCGCCCCGCACTGGGTTGCCAGCTGGCAGGCCAGCCCGCAACCGGTCTGGGGCGCGGATTTTCTGTTCCCGACCCTGGTCCCGGCCACGTTGCATGACCAGACCTTCCGCCAGACCGCGCGCATCAGCCTGGGCGGGCCCCGGCTGCGGGTGCGGCTGAGCAATGCCTACGGCACCCAGCCGCTGCGGATCGGGGCGGCCAGCGTGGCCGCACGTGCGGGAGCCACCCCGCAGCCGCTCAGTTTCGACGGCCAGCCCGGGGTGCTGATCGGCCCCGGACAGGAACGGCTGAGCGATCCGCTGTCACTGGCCACGGATGACCGGCAGGCGCTGCAGGTCAGTATCTTCGTGCCCGGGCCGACGCCGGTGCAGACGTTCCATTGGGAAGGCCGCCAGACCAGTTGGACTGCGCCCGGCGACCAGAGCCGGGCCCAGGCTCTGAGCGCGGCCAGCAGCACCACTGCCCGCCTGTTCCTGGCCGGCATCGAGGTCGAGGCCGCCGCCCGCGCACGTAGCGTGGTGGTGATCGGCGACTCGATCACCGACGGCGCCACCGCCAGCCTCGACCAGGACCAGCGCTGGACCGACCACCTGGCCGCGCGTCTGGCACCGCGGGGCATCGCCGTGGTCAACGCCGGTATATCCGGGGGGCGGCTGCTGCGCGACGGCATGGGTGAGTCGGTTCTGGCCCGCTTGCAGCGCGATGCACTGGATCAGCCCGGCGTGGCCAGTGTGATCGTGCTGATCGGCATCAACGACATCAGCTGGCCTGGCACCGCGTTCGCCCGCAACCAGGCCCGGCCCGCGCTGGCGGAACTACAGGCGGGGTATCGCGCCCTGGCCGAGCAGGCCCGAGGCCGAGGTATGCGGATCGTAGGCGCCACCCTGACACCGTTCGCCGGCGCCCTGCCCGGCACGCCGCTGGCTGACTACTATCACCCGGACAAGGACGCCCTGCGCCGGCAGCTCAATGCGTGGCTGCGCACGGACAGCCCTTTTGACGCGGTGATCGACCTGGACGCCGCGCTGCGGGACCCGGCCGATCCGTCTCGGATGGCGGCCGCCTACGACTCCGGTGACCACCTGCACCCGGGCGATGCGGGCAACCGGGCCATGGCCGAGGCGGTCGATCTTGAGGTGCTCATGGGGCCATCCACGCATGGCGTGGATCTACCGTAAGCAACGAAAAACCCCGGGCAAGCCCGGGGTTTCGTCGCACTACGGCTGGCCGGAACGGCTTACTTGCGCTTTTTGCGCACGTACAGCACCAGCGAGTGCTCTTCCAGCTCGTAGCCGTGGTCGGCAGCGATCTTGCGCTGCAGCTCCTCGATCTCGTGGCTCTCGAACTCGATGATCTTGCCGCTGTCCACGTCGACCATGTGGTCATGGTGGCCGCCACGGTCCAGCTCGTAGACGGCCTGGCCGCCTTCGAAATTGTGCTTGAGCACGAGGCCGGCGGCCTCGAACTGGGTCAACACCCGGTAGACCGTCGCCAGGCCGATCTCGTCGCCATGCTCGAGCAGCTGGCGGTAGATATCTTCGGCGGTCATGTGGTGCTGGGCATTGCGCTGTTCAAGCAGCGCCAGGATCCGCATCCGTGGATGGGTCACCTTCAGGCCGACTTTTCGCAGGTCGTGGGTTTCCATAGGTCTCCGTTCATTGGCGATTTAGCGCCAGCTGCCTCGGATTGGGTCGCGGTGGCACGCCGGGAGTGTATCATCGGTTTGATTTCCCCAACCGCCAGTCCCGATGCGCAATCTCCTGTTGGTCGCCGCCGTCGCCCTGTCCACCACCGGGTGCGGCATCATCTACAAGCAACCCATCTATCAGGGCAACCTGATCCGGGAAGATGCCGTGGCCAAGCTGCAGGTCGGGCAGAGCAAGCAGCAGGTCACTGCGCTGCTGGGCACCCCGTCCATTCCGGACCCGTTCCACGCCCAGCGCTGGGACTACACCTCCAGCCAGCGCGTGAACCGCCTGGGCCGCACCGAGGTGAAGAACTTCACCGTGTTCTTCGACAATGACAACGTGACCCGCTGGGAAGGCGATTACTTCCCGGGTAACGACAAGGCCCTGGCCCAGCAGACCGTGCGCCAGTTCGGCCGCAATCTGCCGAAGGACAAGAAGAAGAAGGGTCGCTGACGCCCCCTGCCCGTCCGCACGGACGGGCGGCAGGAATCAACCGCCGAGCGCGCGACGCCGGCGGTTGTCCTTGGGGTCGGCCTGCAACGGGCGTAGCAGCTCGATGCGGTCGCCATCCAGCAGTACCTGCTGCGGGCGCGCCAGTACCCCATGCACGGCCGCCGCCGGGCAGCCTGCACTGCCTTCCAGCGCAGCAGCGGCAATGGCCTCGGCCACGGTCGCGCCCTCGTCCAGCTGCAACCGGCGCGAGAGCACCCGCTGCGGCCAGGCCAGCACCACCTCGACCTCGATCATTGCTCAGGCCTCGTCGGCAACGCGGATGAAGTCGTTGACCATGCGGTCGGCCAGGCTCTGGAAGCCCAACGCCAGCGCCGGCCCCAGCAGGCGCGAACTGGGCTCGAAGTCCAGGGTCAGGGTGACTTTGCAGGCATCTTCGGCCAGCGCATGGAACTCCCAGCGGCCATGCAGCTGCTTGAACGGGCCATCGCGCAGCTGCATGTCGATGCTGTGCGGGCGCTGCAGGGTGTTTTCAGTCTGGAACCAGGTGCTGAACGAGCCCAGGCCCAGATCCAGGCGCGCTACCAGTCGGTCCTCGCCCTGCTCCAGGATCTGGGCAGCCGAACACCAGCGGAAACGGCGCGGATAGGCCTGGACATCATTGACCAGGTCGAACATGCGCGCGGCCGAATGTTCGACCAGGGCGCTGCGGCGGATAGTAGGCATGAATACAGGACGTTTCGGCAATCGACCGGGCGGGCCCGAATCGGAGACAATACGGAAATGAGCAAGAACAGCGGCAAGGATAAAGCAAAGAGCGCGACGGCCAACAAAACCATCGCGTTGAACAAGCGTGCCCGCCACGAGTACCACATCGAAGACCGCTTCGAAGCCGGCCTGGCCCTGCAGGGCTGGGAGGTGAAATCGATCCGTGCTGGCCGCGGCAACATCGTCGACGCCTACGCCTACGTGAAGGATGGTGAGATCTTCCTGATCGGCGCGCAGATCACGCCGTTGATCCAGGCCTCGACCCATGTCGTGGCCAACGACCGGCGCGATCGCAAGCTGCTGCTGCACCGGAGCGAGATCGACAAGCTGGTTGGCAAGGTCGAGCGCGATGGCTACACGATCGTGCCCACCGCGATGTACTGGAGCAAGAACAAGATCAAGCTCGAAGTCGCGCTGGCCAAGGGCAAGCAGACCCACGACAAGCGCGATGCCGCCAAGGACCGCGACTGGGCGATCGAGAAGCAGCGTGTCATGCGTCGCGGCAACCGCGACGCGTAAGGCGGTTGCGCATCACCCTGTAGAGTCGAGCCATGCTCGACTGCTTTGGCTTTCTGTAAAGCCGAGCCACGCTCGGCTTCGGCAAGAAGAGCAGCCGAGCGCAGGCTCGGCTCTACAAGACGCTGGTCACCCCGCCAGCATGCCCTGCCTGCGCACCCGCGGCGCCAGTGCCGCGTGCATCACCGCCAGATGCATCACCACTGCCAGCTCCGGCGCGTAACGATCATCGCCCGAGCGCCACTGCTGGGCCAGCTGTGCGGCATCAGCCGGCAGCAGCGCCAGCAGCTGGGCATCGTCCAGCGCGTCGGCCGCACCCTGCAGCCGGCGGGCCATCTGTCGCGACTGCCACACGTGCACACCAATGCTCAGGCTGGCCAGCGACATCAGCACCACGGCCAACCCGTGCTCGAACCACTGCGACAGCACTTCCGGCCCCCACAACAAGGCCGCCAGCACCGCCAGGCCCGGCAGGCGCCACCCCAGCCAATGGATGCGACCACGCTGCGACCAGTGCACCACCACCGCGCTGGCGACCAGTGCCGCAGCGGCCGTGGCCGGCAACTCGGTCACCCAGGTGGCCGCCAGCAGCACCGCCAGCACCGCCCATACCCAGCCCGGCGGCAACGCGCGTCGCTGGTAATCGGCACCGACCGGTCCGATCAGCTGCCGCAGGCTGCGTTGTTGGCTTGCATCGGTCACCCACCGTCTCCGTGTCTGTCCTGGCCTGGATGGTCGTCGCCAGTGTGTCGCAAATTCGTGCCCACGAAGTTAGCAATCCGCTATGACAGACGCTCTACAACAAGTTGCGGATTGACAGGACGCGCGGCTCGCCCGCAGCACTCACCCCGCCGACAGATCCTTGCTGAGGAACACCCTGCATGTGCCGACCGGATCGCATGGCACCCGGCCGAACACGACCCATCCATGCTTCACATAGAAGTCGGGCGCCTGGAAGCTGAGGGTGTACAGCACGCCGGAACGGCAACCACGACGCCGTGCTTCATCCTCTGCGGCCTTCAGCACGCGCGATCCCAGCCCGTTGCCGCGATAGGCCGCTGGCAGATGGAACAGATCCACGAACCACAGGCCCAGTGAAGTTCGCCCGGTAAGCCCCCCCACCACCTCGCCACTGGCCTGATCGGTGACCAGCACCGCCAGCGTGCGCCGATCGGCGTAACCCGCTGCGTTCAGATTGAACTGGTCCAGGCCACTGCCAATTAGGTCCAGCGCCTCGTCGCTGGGATCATCGGTTACGGCGACTTCAAGCGACATGGCGTCCTTCCATTGGCTGCAGATCGAGAGTCTGGATGCTATCAACCCCAATATTTTGCTGCTGGGGTCAGGCAGAACGGCCACGGCCAACCGTCCCGCCCCCCATCAACCGAAGGGTGTCTATACTCTGGGCTGGCTCGCCTCTTCATAGGAAGTTCGCATGGCTGCGACGGCCTCCAATCCTGACGATTCGATTGACCCCACCTACTCCGGCTCTAGCACTGAGCACAGTGCAAAACTGCCGGGTGACCGCGCTTCGATTACCCGGACCGCAGACGGCGCTGTAAAGGTTGCCGGACGTAGTATCGAGAAGACTCAGGCAGAGGTGGCTCTTGCAGGCGCCACGTTGAAGAAGGTGACAGAGGTAACGGGTACGGCAGGCGAGAACCGTATCGAGCGCGAACGCATCACCCAGTTCAGCCTTGAGGCGTCGGTTGCAGTTGGCGCACGCGCCGAAGTCAAAGGCAAAGAGCGTCTGGCTGGTATCGAGCTTGAAGCCGGATCGCAGGTGGGTGCCCGTGTGCGCTATCGCGTCTCCCTGCCTGACACCACCGCATCTGAAACCGGAAAATCCACTCCTGCAACGGCTGAGCAAGCTGCCAGAGTGAACCCCTTCAACCCGACCACGCTGCCGATTGGTGGCCGGGTGTTGCTGGATAGCCAGCAATTCCAGCAGAGTGAGTTGAAAGTTGCGTTCCGCCACATCGCAACGGTGAACCAGCTCACTGAAGCGGAGGGGGTCGGTGTCGCGATCAGCCGTTTGGACGAACACCATGTCCGGGTCGTTACGGGGCCCAACAAGGCGATCGAATCCCTGCAGGGCGTGGGCGTCGATCTAGGCATTGCGCGCGTGATGGCCGGTCGCCAGGATGCGCTTGGACAGTCCAAACTGCAGACCGCCGACTTTGACCTGCGCGACCCGGATGCGCGTGCGGCCTACATCCGAATGCTCGCAACAGGCCAGGTGGCCGATCAGACGCCGGGCGTGAGCAACGTGGCTCAGCTGGAGCGGTTGGACTACAGCTCCCAGCAGCGGCTGCAAGTGGGACTGGTCAATGACCTGGTGAGTGCCGATATCGCGGGGCGCCGCAATACTGGCACGGCGATCCAGAGCACGGCTCCCGACGGCAAGGTCACAGTCACCCAGCAATTGAGCTATGACGACAACGTGAAGCTGACGATTGTGCGCGCCTTCATCCGTGACGGAGAAACGCTCCGCGAGGACGTGGATGCGCGCAGGTATCAGTTCCTTGTCGACACGGATGTGCCGACCCCCGGCTTTATGGACAAGGTGGTTGGTGGCCGAAACGAAGCCGTTGAGGAGCGCAACATCGCCACCGGGTTGAACCTGGCTTTAACTGGATCGACCGAGGGCCCGGGACAGATCCGTCCCGGTGAAAAAGTCTCGGTCAGCTTCAGCGAAGCGCAGATGCAGGAATTCATGCAGCGAACCCAGAAGATGGTCGAGCGCCCCCTCGGACATCTCGATCCATTGGCAGGTATCGCTCGCGCTGGCTATGGCGACCAGCCGCAGCGCGATGGTCTTGAGTTCGCAATCGGGATAGCCCGTAGCCTGCAGGGTAATGCCGATCAGTTCGGCAAGCATCTACAGCGTGTGGCGCAGGACGGTGACCCGCGTGGGCCTGTCCACCCGATCAATGCGCAACTCACGCGCTCAGACGGCACGCTGCTCAATGCGCCGATTCAATCGCAGCAGCAGGCTCCGGCCCCCCTTTCACCGGCTGGCCGCACCGCCACCCTCGATCCGCGCCATTCGGACCACGAGGCAAATGCCATCTACAAGCAGAATTTCCAAGCGGCAGAAAGACTGGCATGCACTCAGGGCGGATTGCCGGATCAGGCAGTTGAGCGTTTGGCGATGGCCGGAACCATCGCAGCCCAGCGGGCTGGGTTGAGTCAGGTGGATCACCTTGTGGTCGGAAATCGTGGCCAAGCTTTTGTCGTGCAGGGGGCACTCGACTCCCCGGCGCATCTACGGGCGGGTTTCGACTATCAGACGGCGTTGAATACACCGATCGAGGACAGTTTCTCCAGATTGGAGGTGGCCTCTGAATCGCGTGCACAGAGCGATCTGCGTACTCAAGAGCACGAGCATGAGACGCGACTGATGGCGGCGCGAGGACTATGACCTGTCTCCGGGTCAGCAGGGCTTGTGCTGTCCAGCGTCGCCGATGAACTGCCACTGGCGTATGCCTGGCCATAGCTGAATCATGCCGCTTCCAGCGGCGCCAGTTCCTGAAGGGGCCGCCGCGGCGGCCCCTTGGACCTTACAGGTCCGGCAGGCCCAATCGTCTCCGCAGCGCCGCCACTAGAATGATCGAGATCTGCGCCAACGCATCCTGATCGCGCGTCAGCTCGTCATACATATCCAGCAGCTCCGGTGGGATCTTTCCCATCCGGGCTGCCTTGAAGGCCTCCATCGAGACCACCTGAGCCTTATGGCGCTCATCTTCCATGTCCTTCTCCAGCGTCTGGCGGCGAGAGTGCCGCCCTCTGCATGCCTTGGACCCGCCTCCAAGCCTGTTGCAGGGAAAAGAAAAGCAGCACCACCATCCATGGACTGGCCCTTCTCCTCCAATGGCCACCGGTTCTCAGCGTGATGGCTTCACAGAAGGATGACCGTTTGATCTTCCACAGGATTTCTAAGCGGCATGTCATTGATTCAATCGAACATCGAATCGTCCTTCAGGGATAGGGGGGCTTGGAGGGTTCGAGCAACCGTTGTGCAACCTCCCTTGACGCCCCTCTGCAAAAGCAGCCCGCCAAGAGGTAAACGTGAAATCGATCAGGACCGCTTTGCTCGTTATCTCGTTGTCCAGTCCGTTCCACTTGGCTTACGCCCAGTCCCCAGTGCAAGGCGGCGGCGCCTCGGTGCCGGCAAACCTCTACAAGGGATCAGCAGACAGCATTCTTCCAAACAGCTTCAGCTACGCCGTAACGGGCTCCGGCAAAGAGAAGAAAGCGTTTCTAAGCAATGATCCCAGTCTCTTCGGGAACATCGGCACAGTACATTTTGCGGCAGGCGATTCCGTTCTTACGGCGACCGAGTTGTCCGACTACACCAACGCCTACAACGTACCCACAACCAACCAAAAATATGGAGCGCTCATCCAGATTCCCACGGCGCTCGTACCAGTCGTGATCCCCTTCAACAAGCCCGGCGCGAAGCTTGACCTGTCCATCAACGATATCTGTGGTGTCTTCTCAAGCAAGATAGCGGACTGGTCTCAACTATCATCGGGTTTGTCGTCGGGTCAGAGTGGCCCGATCACTGTGGTTTACCGCTCGGAGAGCAGCGGTAGCACTGAAGTTCTCACGCGTTTTCTGTCTGCGGCATGCAAGTCGGTTGATTTGTTCGGGACTAGTCTCAAACAGCAAAGCAACTGGAGTGGATCGGCGCCGGGCTTCTCGATCCAGACGAGCTTCGCCGGCTTGTTCTCAAACAACATGGCGCCCTCAAACTTTCTCCCTGCCGTGGCAACGGGAGACACCTCGCTGCTTGATACCGTCAATTCTGGTAATGGCCGCATTGGATACACTGGCCCAGACATGATGGTCAACCCGGACGATGCCACGAAAGTGGCCCGCGTGATTGGGTTCTCGCCCAAATATGTGAGCATCCCCGCAACGATCGGTGCCGTTAGTCCGCCCACAAGCGTGTTGCAAGCGCCATTCGTTCATTCCTTTTCAATCACTACGGAAGCGCAGGTGATTCCAGCCAGGATCAAGGGCCTAATGACGCGACATTACGGGCGCACTGGTTCTACCCACTGGATAGGAGTTGGCGTGAGGCGATCCAGACACGATTCGCTCTTGCAAGTAGTTCGACCGGACTGAACAACCCGGACGCCTGCAATGGAATGGGGCGCCCCTAGCAGGGATGCGACATCACGACGTTGGAAAACAGGGGCCGGCTGTCATGCCGGCCCCTGCCCCGCTGCCCGCCTCTGGACAGCAGCGGCGGCTGAACGATTTCAGCGTCGGCCCTGACCGCGCGTGACTGTTCAGGAAGATTGCCGTAAGATCCGTTTCGTTGGGCAGGGTCAGTGTCAGCGTTTATGACGGCATTGGCCCCAAAGCCTTGCAGCACTTGAAGAAACCGGGGGTGCATTGGTTTCGACGGGGGTTGTGAAGTCGCCTGGCGCATGCCGAGGGGGTAGCTTTCCTCGTAAATCCAGCTGCAAAACTCTAGTTGCCAACGACGACAACTACGCTCCGGTCGCTCTCGCAGCCTAAAAACTGCGGTGCGTGACCTTCTGCCGACTTAGGCGGAGCCTCGAAACTGCTTGTGTCCATGCTCGCAGCGTAGAGTCATTATCATGGAATCGCGCTGGGCGGCTGCCTGTCAGTCCGGCACTAGAACACAACAGGCTGGTTCCCGGGTGCGCTTTGCACACCGTGCTGCTCGGGGATGAGATTCAACGGTGAGCTAAGCATGTAGTGCTGGGGATGGAGTGCCTTCGGACGGCGGTTCAATTCCGCCCACCTCCACCAACGAACGGTTCGTCAAGGACCGGAGAAGCCCGGAAATTCCACCAACGTGGGTTTCCGGGCTTTTTTGTTGCCCGCCTCGCCTCGCCGCGGAGTTCACCGCCCAGGCGCAGTCGCGATTCGATGCCGTCAAGCAATGTCGACACCACGCATCTTCTCTCACCTTCGACATCACTAAATCACTTCAGAATTTTCCCAGCCTCCCATTGGGGGGATGTGTCCGCGAAGCCGTTCGTCCCTGGTCGCCATCAAGAGGAGACCACGGAGCACCCGCACCCTTCACATGAAGCCGCGCCCGAGGGGCACGGCCTGTTCGACACATCTTTCACAAAGGAACTGTATCCATGCGTACGTCGCTTCGGGTTTCCCTTGCCAGCGCCATCACCCTGGTTCTGGTCAGCGCCCCCGCCTTCGCCCAACCCACCGAACGGGTATGGACGCGAGGCATGGCCAGCAACGAGCAGTACAGCAGTTTCATCGTCAAGTACCGGGACGGCAGCAGCAAGCGCGTTTCGGCTACCACCGCACAGGATGCGCTGAAGAAGCGCCTCGGCATCCAGCAACGCAGCAAGCGCTCGATCGGCGCTGCGCCGGCCCCAGCCGTGACCCACCAGCGCCGCATGGGCGGTGGCGCCGACGTCGTCACCACGGACAAGGCACTGGATCTTCCGGAAGCGCAGATCCTGATGCAGCGCATCGCCGACGATCCGGACGTCGAGTATGTGCAGCCGAACTACATGATGAGCGCGTTCGCCACACCGAACGATCCGCGCTACGGCGAGCAGTGGCACTACAGCAATCCGACCAGTGGTGCGCGCCTGCCGGCCGCGTGGGACCGCTCCACCGGCCAGGGTGTGGTGGTGGCTGTGGTCGATTCGGGGTATCTCAACAACAACGACCTGCAGGCGAACCTGTTGCCGGGTTACGACATGATCTCGTCCACCCGCCCGTTCAGTGATTGGCAGTGCATCATCGGCGGACTCAATCCCGGCTGTGGTGGCTCCGACGATGGCGACGGACGCGACGCCGATGCCTTCGATGCCTCGGGCATCGCTCACGGCACCCACGTCGCTGGGACGGTCGCAGCGGTGACCAACAACCAGATCGGCGTCGCCGGCGTGGCCTACAACGCGAAGGTCGTGCCGGTGCGCGTACTCGGAAACCAGGGCAATGGCGGTTCCGCCGACATCATCGACGGCATGCTCTGGAGTGCGGGTATCAACGTGCCCAACGTCCCGGCCAATGCCAACCCGGCTGAAGTCATCAATCTCAGCCTCGGCGGCCGCCGGGCCTGCTCGCCGGCCGAGCAGGATGCAATCGACGACATCACCGCGCAGGGCACGATCGTGGTGGTCGCCGCCGGCAACAGCAATCTGGATGTGTCCGAGTTTGCTCCGGCGAACTGCAAGGGCGTGATTGCGGTTGCCGCCAACGATCAGGGCGGTCGTCGTGCGTTCTACTCCAACTACGGCGCAGGCATCCACATCACCGCACCCGGTGGTGAAACCTGGTCCTGCCGCGCGTCCGTCGGCGAGTTCCTGCCGCTGGCCACGCCGCCGAACCAGACCAACTGCGCACCGACCCGCCAGCATCCGGCACAGGGCATCCTGTCCACCGTGGGCAACAACGCCTTCGACTTCATGTCCGGCACCTCGATGGCGGCGCCGCACGTCGCCGGCATCGTCGCGCTGATGCAGGCGGTGGCGCCGGTGCCCAAGACCACCGACCAGGTCAAGGACATCCTGCGTCGCACTGCGCGCCCGATCGCGGCAGCAAACTGCCCGGGGGGTTGCGGGCCAGGCATTGTCGACGCCGCAGAAGCGGTGAAGGCGGCCAGCAACTGACGGCATGGCGCAGCGGCCCGGCAAGGTCGCTGCGCCTTCGTCGCGCATCCGATCTGTACACGCAGGCAACATCAGCAGGCCCATAATCCGGTTCCGCGCCCGGTTCCGGGCGCGCTGCTCCGTCACGTACAGAAGGACCTGCAATGAGAACCAGAAACACCGCGTTCGCCGTGGTCATGACCGCTCTGGCCGCGAGCTCGGCTACCCACGCAGCCCCGCCGCCTGCCATCGCCCCCGCCGGCACCGCAACGCTGGAGGCCCTGCTGGCCTGCAAGGCAGGTTCGAACTTCAGCGAAGCCGAGGCCATCGATGCCCTGCAGGCAGCCGGCCTGGCCAGGAAGCCTGGCGGCACGTTCGAGCCGGAAACCACGCCAGTCGCCCTGTTCGGCGGTACCGTCACCCATGCCGATGTGAATGTCGCCGAGGGCGAGAAGAGCGTCTTCGTCTACTTGAACGGTGTCGATCCGAAGCGCCTCGCCAAGACCTGGTCGATGACCACGGTCAACGAATACGCCAACACCGAAGAGCCCTCGTACGTGAAGCGCATCGACAAGCGCCACACCCTGCACGTGATTGCCGGTGACGATTACGAAGGTTATTCCGCCGCCGTGAAGTGCCAGATCGCGCCGTAACGGCCTGACCCGCGCTGGAGCCAGTGCCGTACTCGCTGGCGGAAGGCTGCGTATGCCTCAGGAAGGCGGGCCGACAGTGCCCGCTCTTCCGGCACGACGCTCAGCGCTTCGGGCTTACCCTCCAGAGTTCGTAAGGCCCTTCGGTCATGACACATGTTGCCCGGCTGTCCGCAGCAAGAGTGTCAACCGCAGTGCGCAGAATCCTATCCCGCTCCTGGCCACCTGCCGCACCGGGTGAGCGGACGATGAGGTATTCAGCAGCAATGTGCTCCAGAAATTCCAGCGTGTGCTCCGGGGTATCAACCAGGCCGGGGCGTGTCAGCGCAATGATGTCGATGGGCTCGTACCGGACTGGCAACCAGAAGCCCTCCCCGCCCACATCCCCCACAGCACGCGTGCGCGGCGCCTCCTGGGAAAGCCGCTGGGCCATCCTTTCCAGGCCGATGTCGCGCCAGGCTGCCGCACGCCGCGAAGCCGTATCCAGCATGGGGCGATCAAGACGTGTATCGAAGGCGCGGGTACCAGGCCCCCATGCGCCCGTCACAAGACACATCAACGCAGATGCCACCGCGATCGAGAAAACCAAGGCACGCACGACTTGGCTCACGCCAGGGCAGGACTGCCATTTCCACAGTGATTGCTGAAGAAGGAAGCCAGCAAACATGAACAGGCTCAGCAAGGGGGTGATGAAGTAGTTTCCATCCGCACCCGACGCTTCGATGTAGCGATTTCCCAGGAGCATCGGGAAGAACAGCAGCCCCAGCAGAAGCACGGGAACAGCGCGCCGCCAGGCGACCGATCGCCGCCAGCCGAGGATCATCGCCACCAATGGCAGGCCAAGCCATGCATTGCCCGTCCACAATATCTGCAGCAGCGGATACTGCCGCGGATCGAATAGGTACGCCAACAGGGCCTTTCCGGGAGGCAGATAAACAAGCAGATCACTGGTCGGGAGACGACCCACGGGTGACTGCAGCGGCATGCCCCAGGCGGCAAAGAGATCAAGCGCGGCATTCGGGGCAACAATAGGCACCCCCGCCAGCCACCATGTTCGCGCGGTGATCAACCCCACCAGCACTATCGCGCCAAGCAACGCCCCTCCGGCAATCGCAGCAGGCGGCTGCCTCCGGTGAAAGCGCTGGCTCCGCCAACGGATGAAAGCGGGAATCGCCAGCAGGCCGATGGCCAGCGTGTACGGAATGTTGGACAGCCTGGCCTGACTCGCCAACAGGGACGAAGCCGCCGCAATCCAGAGCCAACCGGCACCGCCTTTGTTGCCGAGTCGAAGCACAGCCAACAGCGAGACGGCAAGCAGCAAGGCCGCCAAGGCGTCTCCCTTGGCCGTGATTGAAATGTTGGCGAACGCAGGTAGCGTTGCAAGCAGCGCGACAATGTAAGGACGCAAGACACGCATTACGCGCAGCTCACGCAGGATCTGTGACGCAACCCCGAGGGTGGCCAGCCAGCAGCCTATACTCAAGCCGATGATTGCAGGGATGCTGCCGATGGCCGCCAAGGGGACCTGGAGCAGCTCAATCAGTTTTGGATAGTAGTGGACTGGTGCTACAAGACCTTCGCTACGGAATATGTTGCCACTTGCGATCAATGCGCGGTCGGCTGACAGGCCATACCAGTTGGAATCAAAATCCGAGGAAACAGACGCCTTCGCAAAAAGCACCAGCGTCAAAGTCGCAATCAAAGCCGTGACTGCTGGTGTACGCCCAGCTCCACGTCGAACGCCAGAAACCAGCATTCCTCCCAGCCACGGTCCACGCCGCAGAATCAACGCCCCGCCCAGTACCAGCGCGGTGAGCACGGCCAGTGCTTGCATGGTTCCCACGCCAAGCAAGGAAGCCATCCACAGTAGAAGCGAGCAGGCCACAAGGCCTGTCATGCCGACAATGACCTGTTGGGCGGGATCGCGTTGGGAGACACCTCCAGCCAAGGCAACAAGGCATCCGCCCAAGGCGAAGATGCCCTCCAGGTAGATGTAACTGGCAAGCATCGCCACATCCACACCATGGTGCCTGGCATACAGAGCCGAAACCGCTGCGATACCTGCCCAGAGAGCGGCCCCCCGGATCAACTTCAGCGCCACATACAACGCGAAAAACAGCGCTGATGACTCCAAGGCGCCCTGCCAGGCGGCCGGCTGCCTTACATGCCAGCCCCACACACCGGGACCGACCAGGGACCAGATGGGAACCAGGATGAAAACCAGTACCAATGCGCTTGCAAGTACAAGCCTCCCGACGGGTGGTTTCACGCTTGCACTCGAAGGTTGGATGGGAGGGCGCAGATTACTGTCTGAAGCTGCGCGCGTCATCCACGGAACGCGAGGACACCCGTGATACAGCCCAGGGAGTGCCAGAGCACTCGGTAACGGCCTGACCCGCGCTACAGCCAGCGTCGTACTCGCTGGCGGAAGGCTGCGTACGCCTCAGGAAAGCGGGCCGACAGTGCCCGCTCTTCCGGTACGATCTGCCACCGGTTGATGTACAGCACGAACAGCGGCACAGCCAGCAGTGCGGCCAGGTTCTGCAGGTACAGCATGGCACCTGCCAGGACAGTGGCCTGCCCCAGATACATCGGGTTGCGTGTGTAGCGGTACACGCCGTGCGTGACCAGCACGCTCGACGCCGCCGGCCGCAGGGGGTTGACCGTGGTGCCCGCGCGCCGGAAGGCCAGCTTCGGCAGCAGGTTCAAGACCACGCCGAAGACCATCACCAGACCCGCAAGCAACTCAGGCATGGGTAGCTGCAACGCCCCGCCCGGCTGCCATCGGCTGCCCATATAGCCGATGGCGGCGCACAACAGCATCGCAAAAGGCGGAGGAACACGGGTCTCAAGCCAGCGCATCGCAGCCCTGCATTCATCCTGTTCACCCCAGTGTCACACGGAAATGCCTGAATCGCCCGGTTGGCGGCACTTCCGTGCTCCAAACCGACCGCCCGGTATCTTCCGCTTTGACATGCCGACCGCTAGAGTGGCGCCACCGCGCAGGAGGATCGTATGGCAACCACGGGCTTGGGCTTCATCGGCCGCACGACCCTCATCATCACCGTGCTGCTCACCCTTGGCGGCTGTGCCACGTTGCGCCAGTTCGGGCCGTCGGTGCAGGTGGCCTCGGTCACCCCCGGCCAGTACATCGCCCTGAAGCGCGGCGACATCCTGACCACCGGCAAGCTCAGTTCGGCCACCATGGAAACCCTGCGCGTGGCCGGTCTCGACGAAGGCGTCTGCGCCAAGCCCGGCCTGCCCTGCATCGAGGCCATGGAAGGCAGCATCGTGGTGCGCGAGGAGGACAAGCGCTCAAGCCTGGCCGAGCTGTGGCTGCAGTATGCGATGACCCTGCCCGCGCCCAAGCGCGAGTACTCCACCTCCGGCCGTGCCAAGAGTGCGATCACCGAGCTGGATGCCGACTTCCAGCCGCGCCTGGACGCGTGGATGCAGGTCGCGCGGCAGGCCTACGCCTACCTGTTCTTCACCGAGCGAACGGCCAACCAGCGCGGTTTCGAGGACCGCCAGACCCAGGTGCGCGACTACTACAACCTGGCCGTGCAGGAAGCCTCGGTGCAGTTGTACAACGCCTATGCCACCGGGCGCGTGCACAGCCAGGCCAGCCATTTCCAGCTGGGCCGCTGGACCTTCGTGCTGGCACCTTCAGGTGAGGCATCGCCGCTGGATACGCGCACCCCCACCGAACTGGTGCCGGCGGCCTCGCTGTCGTTCACGGGCACGCTGCGCAGCGTGCATCGCCGCGATGGCTTCGGTGCCGAACTGGTGGCCGTGATGGAGGATCCGGCCGCCGCCACGGCCACCACGCCGCCGGCCACAACACCCGCCGCGCAGGCCGCCACACCGGTCACGCAGAGCTGGAGCGAGATGCCGTCGCCATCGATGACGGTACTGCTGCGCTTCTCCGGAAAGAACCTGTGGGAAGTGCTGCACGACGACGAGCCGGAACTGGAGATCCACGATCCCTACCAGGTCACGGAAGTCACCCTGCATGGGCAGCAGGTGCCATTGGCCGCGAACTTCACCGCAGGCTACGCATTGTGGCTGGCGCGCTCCAACTTCAGCCACCAATCACTGCGTTCGCTGTTCGGTGGCAAAGGCGGCATCGACACGCCGCATCTGTACATGATGCAGCCCTACGATCCGAACCGCCGCGTGCTGCTGATGATCCATGGCCTGGCCAGCAGTCCGGAAGCCTGGGTCAACGTCGCCAACGAGCTGATGCGCGACGACGAGATCCGCCAGGATTTCCAGGTCTGGCAGTTCTACTACCCCACCAACATGCCCATCGCGATGAGCCACGATTCGATGCGCCACACACTGGATGAGGTGTTCAAGCATTTCGACCCCAGCGGCAAGGCGCAGGCTTCGCATGACATGGTGCTGGTCGGGCACAGCATGGGTGGCGTGATCGCGCGGCTGATGATCTCCTCTTCCGGCGATCATCTGGTCGACACCCTGCTGGAGACTGCGCAGATGACGCCGGCACAGCGTGAACTGCTGCGTACCAAGGGCGCACCGGTACTGACCTTCCTGCCGGAGCCGGAAGTATCGCGCGTGGTATTCATCGCCACGCCACACCGCGGCACCGATGTGGCGGGCACCCGCCTGGGCCGCTGGATCGGTCGCCTGGTGCGGTTGCCGCTGACCGTGCTGGAAGACGTCGCCACCATCGCCAACGACGGCCAGATCGATCGCAACGACGGCAAGCACGGCTACCAGATGAACAGCATCCAGAATCTGGACAAGGACGATCCCTTCGTCCGCGCCGTGGCGGACCTGCCGATGTCGCCGAAGGTGCACTACCACTCGATCATCGCGCGGGCCAAGGCGGATGGTCCGCTGGAAAAGACCGACGACGGGCTGGTGCCCTACTGGAGCTCGCACCTGCCGCACGCGGATTCGGAGAAGGTGATCGTGTCCGGGCACAGCGTGCAGGAAGCCACGCCGGCCATCGTCGAACTGCGGCGGATCCTGCATGAAGACATGCAGGAACACGACCGGCAGTACAAGTAACGCTGGGCGTGGCAGCATCACGGCAGCGGTGCTCTGGCCGGCCGGGACACCACCACCGCGGCAAGACCGGGAAACTCAGCCTTGTCCGTCGGACGCAGCTTCGGTGATCAGTTCGGCCACCGCTACCGGCTGCGATACCAGCGACGCATGACTTGCATCCAGCGTGATGCTGGCACGTGGCTGCATGCGCGCCGCCATGCGCCGCTGGTTATCAGGGTGAATCATGTGGTCCGCGCTGGAGACCTGGTACCAGCTCGGCTTATGCCGCCACGCCGGAACACTGACGGCATCACCGAACGTGCTCGCCAGCGGCGCCTTCTGGGTGACCGCCATCACCCGCGCCTCGTCGGCCTGCAGGTCCTGGCAGAAACTCTCGTGGAATTTGCCGGGCTGCAGCCACAGGTAGCCGTCGCTGTCCGGCGCCAGATTGGCCGCCGCCTGCGGCAGCTGTTGCTGGGTGATGCCGCCAGGGCTCTCACCCGCATCCGGCGCGAACGCGGCGATGAAGACCAGGCCGGTCACGTTGGGTTCGTTTCCGGCTTCGGAGATCACCGCGCCACCATACGAATGGCCGACCAGCAGCACCGGCCCCGCAACCTGGCGGATCATGCGCCGGGTCCGCTCTGCGTCGTCGGCCAGCGACGTCAACGGCAGTTCCACGGCATGCAGATCGTGGAAGCCCCGGCGATCGAGCTCCAGGATCACCTTGGCCCAATGCGCGGCGCCGCCCCAGAAACCATGAACCAGAATGATGCTTGGCTTGCTCATCTTGCAGAACTCCTCACTTGGATGGGATCGTTGCCCGACAGCCATCAGCGCTGCCTGAAGCCACCCGACCAGACTACGGATCGCCCCTGCCAGCGGCGATGCACGGACTCCTGAAAACCATGCCAAGGCTCCACACCACCGAATCGCTTCAGGCCGGCTCCGACGCCTTGTTTGCGATCTTCCAGTCCTCGCGCATGCACGGCGGCGACATCACCCGCCACGTCGTGCAGCCCGGTGGGGCCCGCATCATTGCCGTGGGGCGCGGCTGCTTCCATTTCATCGAACAGGGCACGGCACGCCTGCATGCGGATGCCACGGTGGTGCCACTGCAGACCGGCGAGCTGCTGTTGATGCCGCATGGCAGGACACATCGCATCGACTGTGCCGGCGACGCCTCGCAACCTGCCCATCTGACCACGGCGTCCTTTGGATTTGATGGCCCAGGCAGCCAGCTGCTGCTTGATGCCCTGCCCGGCTGGCTGCATGTTCCCGGGGTTGACCGGATGCCGAACGGATTTCCCGCCAGCTCAGCCGATTGGGTGGCGGTAACCCTGGGCGCAATCCAGGTTGAAGCGGCCCGGCCCACGCTGGGTAGTGGGCTGATGCTGTCACGCCTGCTCGACCTGTTGTTTGTCTGGACGCTGCGCTACTGGCTGGGAACCTCCAGCCCTCACAACTGCCAGCGTCTGCACGCACTGGCCGACCCATTGATCGGGCGGGCACTGGCGTTGATGCAGGCACACCCCGCACAGGCATGGACGGTCGAGTCTCTGGCGGCAAGCCTGAATCAGTCCCGCTCGAACTTCGCGCAGCGGTTCAGCCTGGCCACCGGCATGTCACCGATGCGTTATCTCGCTGGATCGCGATTGCAGCTGGCCGCGGAGCTGCTGCGCAGCGGAAACCGGCGGGTTTCGCAGATCGCCGGAGACGTCGGGTATCTCTCCGAACCAGCATTCAGCCGTGCGTTCCGCCGTGCTTTCGGCATGAGCCCGAATGCCTGGCGCCAACAGATGGCAGCGTCGCGCGAATGAGGGGAAAACCCTCATCGCACGTACGCATCAGCCCTTCTATGCTGGCTCCACTACCCCACTGGAGGTCCGCATGAACACGCAAGAGCCCAGCCGCCATCCCAGCCCCGACCCGGCCGAGCGCGACGCCTTCTTCCCGTCTCCGTACTCGCTGTCACAGTTCACGTCGGCGAAGAGCGACCTGTCCGGTGCCGACTATCCCGACGCGCGCCGTGATGGCCGCTGGAAGGTGCTGATGATCGCTGCGGACGAACGCTATCTGCCTACTGCCAACGGCCACCTGTTCTCCACCGGCAACCATCCGGTGGAAACCCTGCTGCCGATGTACCACCTGGACAAGGCCGGCTTCGACATCGATGTGGCCACGCTGTCCGGCAACGCCGCAAAGTTCGAGTGGTGGGCGTTCCCGCGCGAGGACAAGGAGATCGGCGGACTGTACGACCGCTACGAAGCCCGCTTCCGCCAGCCACTGCCGTTGGCTGAGGTGGTGGCAGGCCTCGATGCCGCATCGGATTATGCAGCCGTGTTCATTCCCGGTGGCCATGGCGCCCTTATCGGACTGCCGCAGAGTCGCGCGGTAAAGGCAGCCCTGCACTGGGCGATGGCCGAGCAACGCCACATCATCACCCTCTGCCACGGCCCGGCCGCGTTGCTGGCCGCAGGCGTCGACGAGGCCGACGGTGGTTCGTTGTTCCGCGGCTACCGCATCTGTGCCTTCCCCGATGCGATGGACCGGCAGACACCGGAGATCGGCTACATGCCCGGGCAGCTGCCGTGGTTCTTCGGTGAACGCCTGGCGCAGCAGGGCGTGCAGATCGTCAATGACGGCATAGATGGCAGCGTGCTGCAGGACCGCCTGCTGCTGACCGGTGACAGCCCGCTGGCCGGCAATGCGCTGGGCAAGCTGGCCGCGCGCACGCTGCTCGACGCACTGGCCGGGCGCTGATCGGGATGGGCGATCTGGTGCAGGCGTTGCTGGAACTGGAACGCGCTCGCTCACTGAGTTCGGTGGGCGCGGTACTACGCAGCATCTCTGCACCACTCGGCTACGATCGCGTGCTGGTGTTCGCCACCGGCACGGGGTTGGAGCGCGGTACCCAGCGCGTGTACTGGATCGAGGGCGACTGGTTCGGCGACGGCAGCAGTACCGACCTCGCGCGCTACCTGCACGCCTGTCCGGTCAATCGCCACGTGCTGGACAGTGACGCGCCGTTCTTCTGGAGCAAGCGCCAGGGCGTTCGCGGCGAACGCTATCAGGTGGTGAAGCAGCCTCGTGGTGAAGGCCTGCACGGCCTGCAGGTGCCGGTGTTCGGCACCACCGGCCTGGAAGGCGCGATCAGTTTTGCCGGGACAGCGATCGATGCATCGGCCAGCGCGCGGCTGCTGCTGGATGCTGCTGCAGCTGCAGCATTCCGTGCCGCACGCCGGCTTGCAGAGACACCCAGCGAACTTTCCGGACGTACGTTGAGCACGCGCGAACGCGAGGTGCTGCGCTGGGTCGCCGCCGGCCGTCGCCAGGCGGAGATCGCGGCCACGCTGGGGCTTTCCGCTCGTACAGTGGAAAATCACCTGCGTCGCGCGCGCCAGCGTCTGGGAGTGGCAACCACCGCGCAGGCGGTACGCGCTGCCAGTCGGCGCGGCGAGATCGAGGACTGATCCGGGCGAGACACTTCCGGCGGCCTGATTCGCGTGCTACACACGCCATGCGCATGTGCGCGATTGCAGAAAGCAAGGATGATGCTTATGAAACTGCAACTGGCTTCGATGGCGGCACTGATTGTGACGTTCGCTGGAATGATGTCGTCCGGCACGGCGAGCGCGGGGGTGCCGACCCCGCCCGGCAGCATAACCCGCTGCGAACCGTTTGAAGTGGAGCGTTATCGCTTCCACCAGCATTGTATCGTGACCATGCCCGACGTGGACGGTGAGATCTTCCTCAGCGAGTACTGGATCGACGAGTACGGCAATCCCTATCTGATGTAAGCCCCCCATCGACAAGGAACGTGAGGATGAGACTGCATCAAGGTTTTCCGGCATGTGCGTTTGCCGCCGTGCTGGCCGTGGCCGCACTGGCTCCGGTCGGCACCACGATGGCGGCCGAAGTCGTCGAGGTCCAGGAGGAATGCGTGCCCTTCCGCATCGCTGGCAACGTATTCCACCAGCGCTGCACGTCGTACGTGATCTACGACGACGGCACCCGCGAAGTCACCGGCCATTACAACCGCGACGAAAACGGGATGATCTACGACCCCTGATCGCGCCCGCGCGATCCGCCGGGCGGCGCCTTCACCGCCCGCCCGGCATCTCCCAGCCGCCCATCCCGGCATACCGCTGCCCTCGCCTTCCGTGGCATGCTTCGTGAAACCGTTTTCATGGAATGGAGGGATTCCACGATGTTGTCGCGTTTCCGTCGCCCTGCGCTGTGTGCGCTGCTGGCGCTTGCTCTGCCTGGCGTCGCCTGGGCTGCTGCACCGGCGCCGCTGAAAGTAATGTCGTTCAATGTCCGCACTCCGGCCGATACCGAACCGGGCAAGCGCTGGCCCGACCGTCGCGATGCCATGGTCAAGGTGATCCTCGACGCGCATCCGGCGGTGATCGGCACGCAGGAGCTGGTGAAGGAACAGGCCGACTACCTGTCAGGGCACCTGCCCGGCTACCGCTGGTTCGGTGAAGGCCGCCGCGGTGGCAGCGGCGATGAACACATGGGCGTGTTCTACGACAGCAAGGTGCTGGCCATCGAGGAATCCGGCAACTTCTGGTTGTCCGATACACCCGATGTACCCGGCAGCATCACCTGGGGCAATCTGTACCCGCGCATGGTTACCTGGGCCCTGTTCCGGCGCCTGAACGACGGCCGTCGCTTCTATTTCATGAATACCCACCTGCCCTACCGCGACGAGGACGAACCACGCCGGGTGAAGGGTGCCGAGCTGATCGGCAAGCGCCTGGAAGCACTGCCGGCCGACCTGCCGGTGGTGTTGACCGGTGACTTCAACAGCGAGCCAGGCGGTGACACCTACAAGGCGTTCACCCGCCTCCTGCTGGACACCCGTACCCAGGTGAGGGCTCCGCAGGGTCCGCGCCTGACCTTCCACAACTTCACCGGCAAGGCCACCGTACAGCTGGACTGGGTGCTGGTGCGCGGCTTCCATGCGCGCAGCTTCCTTACCGATGATCGTCGCATCGATGGCGTGCTGCCGTCGGACCACTTCCCGCTGGTGGTCACGCTGGACTGGCCGAAGCACTGACTCCCTGCGGCAGCCGTGGCTACGGCGGCGGCTGCCGCGACAACAGCCGGTACAACGCCTGGTGCTGGTTGCGCGCCTGGCAGATGCGGGCGCCGACGGCGAGAAACACGGCAACGCCGATCAGCCCCAGCCCCAGCATCGGATCGGGCAGCCGCAGGAAACCGATGGCAGCGGCCATCGTCGCCAGCACCATCAGCACTACGACCGCTACCGACAGCCCTGCGCCAGGCGGTCCCGGATCACCAAACAGCATGCGCTGGGTATCGCGTTTGTCATCGCTCATCGCCTTCCCTCCTGGACTCTGCCCCACTAGTTACACCGCAGGCCCCGGTTCTGGCAGAGTCAGAAACGTCATGACTGTGACAACGTCCACAGCACGCGACACGCTACCCTTCCTCCATTCCCAATCTGCGGAGGACGTCATGGCGCACCAGAGCCGTCTGGCCGGATTCATCATCGACTGCCAGGACACGCCCGCTGACGAAGGCGCACGCTTCTGGGCGGCCGCACTCGGCCTGCAGGCGCAGCCATCGTATGCCGAAGATGGCGCCGAGTACGCTGACCTGCAGGGCGCTCCTGCGGGCCTGAACGTGGAAGTACAGCGCGTCGATCACCCTTCACGGGTGCACCTGGACATCGAGAGCGACGACATCGACGCCGAGGCCGACCGCCTGGAGAGGCTCGGCGCGCGCCGGATCGGCTTCGTCAAACGTTGGTGGGTAATGGAAGCACCGACCGGCCATCGCTTCTGCATCGTGCGCATGCGCGAGCGCGAGGTGCCTGCCAATCACTGGCCCTGAAAGAAGAAAGGGACGGAAGCCACTGCTTCCGTCCCCTGCGGTTACTGCACCTGCGCCACACTCGGCGGCTGCGGTGATTGACCCCATCCCCCCAGCGCCTTGTACACGCCCACCACGCTGACGTTGACCTCGGACTCGGCGGCCGCCAACGCATCATCGGCCGCCAGTTGCGTGCGCTGCGCATCCAGCAGGGTCAGGAAGTCCTCCGAGCCCTCGCGGTAGCGGATCTGCGCCAGCGACTCAGCGCGGCGTGCCGCCTGCGCCTGCTCGACCACGATCGCCAGCCGCGCCTGCTGCTTGGAATAGCGGGTCAGCGCGTTCTCGGTGTCTTCCAGTGCCAGCAGCACGGCCTGCTCATACTGTGCTGCCACGCCTTCGGCCTCGGCCTTGCTGGCACGCAGGCGTGCACGCACGGTGCCGAAGTCGAATGCTGCCCAGCTCAGCGACGGGGTCAGCGACCAGGCCTTGTTGTTGCCATTGACCAGGCCACTTGCATCGCCGCCGAGGAAGCCGACGAAACCGGACAGCGACAGCCGCGGGAACAGGTCCGCAGTAGCCACGCCCACGCGTGCGGTAGCAGCGGCCAGGCGACGCTCGGCCACGCGCACGTCGGCGCGTTGGCGCAGCAGCTCGCGGGTATCGCCCAGCGGCAGTGCCTTGGCGAATGCCGGCACGTCATGTGGTGCCAGCATGGCGGTCAGCGTTTCCGGGCGCTGGCCCAGCAGCACCGCCAGCCGGTTACGCGACTGCGTCTCGGCCACTTCCAGAAGCGGAATGTCGGCCTCGATCGCCTTCAGCCGTGCACGGCTGCTCTGCACGTCCAGCTCACTGCCGGCGCCCAGCTCCCAGCGCGCCTCGGTCAGCTTCTGCGTATCGCGCAGGTTGACCAGCGTGTGCTGGGCCACGGCGATGCGCTTCTGCGTACCGCGCAGCTCGAAGTAGTTGCGCGCCACTTCGGCGGCGACCAGCACCTGCGCATCGGCCAGGTTGGCCTGCTCGGCGTCGAGGTCGGCGCGCGCGGCTTCTGCAGCACGGCGCTTGCGGCCGAACAGATCCAGCTCCCAGCCGGCGTCGAAGCCGAGCTGGTAGCTTTCACTGAACACCCGCTGCCCACCCAGCTGCGGATCGGGTTGCTTGCGGCGGTCGTAGCTGCCGCCTGCGGTGATGTGCGGGGCCTGGTCGAAACGGCTTTCGACGAACACCGCGCGGGCCTGGCTGACGCGGGCCACGGCCACGCGAAGATCCAGGTTGTCCGACAGTGCGCCATGCACCAGCTGTTCCAGCACCGGATCATCGAACTGCGCCCACCAGCTGGCCACCGGCGAGGTGGTGCTGAACACCGGCTGCTGCGCACCCTGCAGCACCACAGGCTCCTGTACCGGCGCCTTGTAGTTGGGGCCGACGCTGACACAGCCTGCCAGCACCAGGCTGGAGACGGCCATCGCCAACGTGCGGATCACCATGGCAGCACCTCGCCCAGGTAGGTGAAGCTGCCGCTGGCGCCGGATTCACCGATCAACGCCATTTCCACGCTGGAACGTGCGCCTTCGCTGATTTCGATTTCGCCGTTGCCGCCGTTCATGTCGGTCTTGACGTAACCCGGATGCACGGTGTTGACCTTGATCGGGGTATTGCGCAGTTCGTAGGCCAGACTCAGGGTCCAGCTGTTCACCGCCGCCTTGGAGGCGTTGTAGGCCGGGATCTTGAAATCGTAGATGCCCGACGCCGGGTCGGCGTGCAGGGTCTGCGAGCCGAGCATGCTCGATACGTTGACGATGCGCCCGGACTTGGCCTGCTTGACCAGCGGCAGGAAGGCCTGGGTGACGGCCACCAGCGCATACACGTTGGTGTCGAAAGTGCGCTTCCAGGTATCGAGTGACTGTTCCGACGGTGCCTGCGCCGGGTTCTCGATCATGATGCCGGCGTTGTTGACCAGGATGTCGAGGCGGCCATGGCGCTGGCGCACCTGCTCGACCGCTTCGGCGATGCTGGCCGCGTCGGTCACGTCCAGTTGCAGGGCTTCGACCGGCAGGCCTTCAGCCTGCAGCTTCAGTGCCAGCTCCACGGCGGTCTCACGCTTGCGACCGGCCAGCAGCGTGTGCACGCCAGCCTGGGCCAGCTGGCGCACAGTTTCCAGGCCGATGCCACGGGTGGCGCCGGTGACCAGCGCGATCTTGTTCTGATGGGTGTTCATGGATGCATGCCTTGTGAGGGGAAAGCCGCCACCGGCCAATAACCGGCGGCGACGGGGTTCCATATCAGTGGTGGATGGTCGGCTCGCCGTGCTGCACCAGCTGGCCACCACCGTTGCGGGTGACGAACTTGCGCAGGGCCACGTAGAACACCGGGGTGAGGAACAGGCCGAACAGAGTCACGCCCAGCATGCCGGCGAACACGGTGATACCGGTCACCGAGCGCACTTCGGCGCCTGCACCGTGCGACAGCACCAGCGGCACGGTGCCGGCGATGAAGGCGATGGAGGTCATCACGATCGGGCGCAGACGCAGGCGGCAGGCTTCCAATGCCGCTTCAACGATGCCCTTGCCGCCCATCTCCAGCTCTCTGGCGAACTCGACGATCAGGATCGCGTTCTTGCACGCCAGGCCCATCAGCACCACCAGGCCGACCTGCACGAACACGTTGTTGTCACCACCGGTCAACCACACGCCGAACAGCGCGGACAGCAGGGTCATCGGCACGATCAGGATCACCGCCAGCGGCAGCGACCAGCTCTCGTACAACGCGGCCAGCACCAGGAAGGCCAACATGATCGCCACCGGGAAGACAATGAAGGCCGCCTTGCCCTGGGTTGCCTGCTGGTAGCTCAGGTCGGTCCATTCGGTGGTCATGCCCACCGGCAGCACCTTGCCGGCGATCTCGGTCAGCTTGTTCATCGCCTCGGCGGAGGACAGCAGGCGCGGGTCGGCTTCACCGGCCAGGTCAGCCGCCGGATAGCCATTGAAGCGCAGCACCGGGTCCGGGCCGAAGGTCTGCTTGATGGTGACCATCGAACCGATCGGCACCATCTCGCCGCGGTCGTTGCGGGTGCGCAGCTTGCCGATGTCCTCGACCGTCTCGCGGTACGGACCGTCGGCCTGGGCGATCACCTGCCAGGTACGGCCGAACTGGTTGAAGTCGTTGACGTAGGCCGAACCGAGGTAGGTCTGCAGGGTGTCGAACAGTTCGGTGAGCTGCACGCCCTGCGCCTTGGCCTTGACGCGGTCGACCTCGGCATCCAGCTGCGGCACATTGGCCTGGTAGCTGGAAATCGGGAATGCCATGCCCGGCGTCTGCGCCACGGTGCCCTGCATCGCCTGTACGGCATTCTGCAGCGCGCCGTAACCCAGGTTGCCACGGTCCTCAATGAACATCTGGTAGCCGTTGCCGTTGCCCAGGCCGAGGATCGGCGGCGGCATCATCGCGAAGGCGAAGCCTTCCTGCAGCCCGGCGATCTTCTGGTTGATCTCGGCGTTGATCTGCGCGGCAGTGCGGCCATGGCGCTCGGCGAACGGCTTGAGCGGAATGAACGCCACACCCGTGTTCGGCGTGTTGGTGAACTGCAGCGCGTTCAAGCCCGGGAACGAGATGGTGTGGGCCACGCCATCGGTTTCCTGGGCGATCTTGGCGACCTTGCGCAACATTTCATCGGTACGCGCGATCGAGGAGCCTTCCGGCAGCTTCACACCCGCGATCAGGTACAGCTTGTCCTGGGTCGGGATGAAGCCCGGCGGCACCAGCTTGAAGATCACGCCGGTACCGACCAGCAGGATCGCGTAGACCACGAACACCGCACCACGACGGCCGAGGATGCGGGCCACGCCACGCTCGTACTTCTCCGAGCTGGACTTGAAGAAGCGGTTGAACGGACGGAACACCCAACCGAACAGGCGGTCGATCAGGCGGCTCGGGCCGTCCTTCGGGGCACCGTGGGCCTTCAGCAGGCGCGCGGCGAGGGCCGGCGACAGGGTCAGCGAGTTGATCGCCGAGATCACCGTGGAAATGGCGATGGTGACCGCGAACTGCTTGTAGAACTGGCCGGTGACACCGGACAGGAACGCCATCGGCACGAACACGGCGCACAGCACCAGCGCGATCGCCACGATCGGGCCGGAGACCTCGCGCATGGCCTGGTGAGCCGCGGCGGTGGGCGACAACCCTTCCTCGATGTTGCGTTCGACGTTCTCCACCACCACGATCGCGTCGTCGACCACGATGCCGATCGCCAGCACCAGGCCGAACAGGCTCAGCGTGTTGATCGAGAAGCCCAGCAGGTACAGCGCGGCAAAGGTACCCACCACCGACACCGGCACCGCGATCAACGGGATGATCGAGGCACGCCAGGTCTGCAGGAACAGGATCACCACCAGCACCACCAGCGCGATGGCTTCCAGCAGCGTGGAGACCACAGCCTTGATCGAGTCGCGCACGAAGATGGTGGTGTCATACACCGCTTCGTACTTCACGTCGGCCGGCATGGTCTTCTGCATCTCGTCCATCGTCGAGATGACCTGGTCGCGGATTTCCAGCGCGTTCGCACCCGGCGACTGGAAGATACCGATACCGACCGCGTTCTTGCCGTCCAGCTGCGAGCGCAGGGTGTAGTCACCGGCACCCAGTTCCAGGCGGGCCACGTCGGACAGGCGCACGATCTCGCCATCGGTGCCGCTCTTGAGCACGATGTCGCCGAATTCCTTTTCGGTCTTCAGCCTGCCCTGGGCGTTGATCAGGGTCAGGAACTTGCTGTCCGGCAGCGGTTCGGCGCCAAGCTGGCCGGCCGACACCTGCACGTTCTGCTCGCGCATGGCGCGCACCACGTCGCTGGCGGTCAGACCGCGCGAAGCCACCTTGTCCGGGTCCAGCCAGGCGCGCATGGCGTAGTCGCCACCGCCGAAGATCTGCGCGTCACCCACGCCCGGAATACGCGCCAGCGCATCCTTGACGTGCAGGCGCGCGTAGTTGCGCAGGTACAGGGTGTCGTACTTGCCTTGCGGCGAGGTCAGGTGCACCACCATCAGGAAGGTCGGTGACTGCTTCTGCGTGGTCACGCCCTGCCGGCGCACGTCCTCGGGCAGGCGTGCCTGTGCCTGCGCCACGCGGTTCTGCACCTTCACCGCCGCCGCGTCCGGGTCGGTGCCCGGGCGGAAGGTGACGGTCATCTGCAGCACGCCGTCCGAGCCGGCAACCGACTTCAGATACATCATGCCTTCGACGCCGTTGATGGCCTCTTCAAGCGGCGTGGCGACGGTCTCGGCAATGACCTTGGGGTTGGCGCCCGGATACACCGTACGCACGACCACCGACGGCGGCACCACTTCCGGGTACTCGCTGATCGGCAGGATTGGAATCGTGATCAGGCCTGCGGCGAAGATCACGATCGACAGCACCGCCGCGAAGATCGGCCTGTCGATGAAGAAACGGGAAAAGTCCATGGAGGAATTCCTGGGAAAGGCCGACGGCGGGCAACAGCCACCCTGCCCCTCGTCGATATGACGAAGGCACGGAAGGCTGCCGCTGGCGCCGGCAGCTAAGCGGGGACGCGGATCAGGAGCGGGCGGATCAGTGGTTCAGCGCAGCGGTGGCATCACGGCCCGGTGCCGGCGCAGCCTGCGGCTGCATCGCCACGGCCTTGGCCTGCACCGGCATGCCCGGCATGAAGACCTTCTGCACGCCGTCGATGATCACCTTGTCGCCGGCGGCCAGGCCGTGCTCGACAATGCGCAGGCCATCGGCGGTGCGGCCGAGCTGGATGTCACGGCGCTGGGCCTTGCCATCCTTGTCGACCACGTAGACGTACTTGCGGTCCTGGTCGGTCAGCACGGCCTTGTCGTCGATCAGCAGGGCCTGGAACTGGCCGCTGCCGAGCAGCTGCACGCGGGCGAACAGGCCCGGCGTGAACTGGCGGTCGGCGTTGTCCAGCAGCGCACGGACGCGGATGGTGCCGGTGCTGCGCGCCACCTGGTTGTCGAGGAAATCGACCTTGCCCGAGTGCGGATAGCCCTCTTCCCCGGACAGGCCGACCTTCACCGGCAGCTCGCTGTCCCGCTCGCTCGGGCGCTCGCCCTTGCGCGCCATCTGGGCGTAGCGCAGGAAAGTGCTCTCGTCGGCATCGAAGTAGACGAACACCGTGTCCAGCGAGACCAGCGTGGTCAGCACGCTGGCGCTGTCGCCAGCAGTGACCAGGTTGCCGGCGGTGACCATCGCGCGGCCGGCACGCCCGTCGATCGGTGCACGCACCTTGGTGAACTCCAGGTTTAGCCGGGCCGCGTCCAGCGCCGCCTGCGCGGCCTGCACCGCAGCACCGGACTGGTCGGCCGCCGCACGACGCTGTTCGGCGGTCTCGGTGGAGATCGCCTGCTGCTCGGACAGGCGCTTGGCACGCTCGGACTCGCTGCGGGCCAACGTAGCCTGGGTGCGGGCACGGGCCAGTTCTGCGGCAGCGCGATCGTACTCGGCCTGGTAGCTGCGCGCGTCGATGGTGAAGAGCACTTCGCCCTTCTTCACTTCCTGGCCTTCGACGTAGTTGACCTTGTCGATGTAGCCGGACACGCGCGGACGAAGTTCAACGCTCTGTACCGCTTCGACGCGGCCGCTGAATTCGTCCCACTGGCTGACCTGCTTGACCAGCACCGGCGCTGCACTGACCTGCGGCGGAGGCGGTGCACCGGCTTCTTCGGCATGGCCGCCGCTGCAGGCCGCCAGCACGGCGGCGGCGAGGATCGACACGCCGACCATCGCGATGCGATGGCCGAAACGATGTGGGGTGGTATTGGGGGAAGTCATGGCATGCATCCGTACGGAGGGGTGGTACAGCTAGATGAGAACGTGTTGCAAAAATCGGCGCCGCATACTGCGACCTCAACCATGGTCGAGGTCAAGCGACGCCTGCGGTATCGCGCCACAAAGGGGGAACTTCCAAGTGCAGCAGGCCGCGCGGCAGTTCGGCATCGCTGCTGTCACAGCGGACGATGGCGCGGTTGTCGCGGCAACCATCCAGCAGCGAGACCACGCGACGGCCGACCAGCAGCGAGCTGGGCCACTCGATGCAGGCATTGGCCGCGTTGGCCGGGGTACAGACGGGGCTGCAGACTTCCAGCATCTGCGCGCGCACGCCCAGCGCCTGCGCTTCCTGGTGCACCACCTGCGCGTACATGCGCAGCGCGGCGGTGGTAATCGAGGTCTCGCCGTAGCCCGCCCACGGCTTGGCGTTGGCCGGGCTGCCGATCATCACGTAGCGTCGTGCGTGCACGTTGTCCTGCAGCAGCGGCAGCAGGTGACGCACCGCGTGCACGTGCGGCATCAGGTCGGCCTGCATCGCGCCCAGCAGTTCATCGCCGTTGCGGTCGGTCACCCGGCCGCGACGGTAAGGACCACCCATTGCGGCGATCACGGCGGCCAGCGGACGCGGGCGATGCGCGATGCGTTCGGCCAGTGCGCGCGCCGAGCCGTCATCGCTGAGCGAACCCAGCAGCGTCTCCAGGCCCGGCTCGTCGGCGAACTGCTCATGCAGCGCCGCCAGCCGGCCCGGATCGCGACCGACCACCAGCACCGGGCTGCCGGCTTCCAGCAATGCGCCAACCACGCCCTGGCCGACGGCACCGGTGCCGCCGAGGACCAGGACTTCGGGCGTCAGCATCCCATTCACGGGACATTTCCTCCCAAATCCGGGATAGTCCCGATTCGACGCAGCCGGTCGCCCTTGTGCGGGACCAGGCGGATGGCACCGCCACGCTGCTGACGCATGGGCGCGGTAAACTCACGAAAGTCCTTGTGTACCAAGGAACTCGGGCGGACTTCAACGGTCATTGCCAGGTCCAGGCTGCTCTGGCCGGCGTTCCGGAGACGGGCAAGAATGTTGCGCAGGCTCATGGCGGACGGGCTCCAATTAACGAATGGCGCCACGATAGACCTCAAACCTTTACTTGATTAGTCCTGATTAAGGGGAATAATCATCCCGCTCCCGGTCCAATCGTTCTGTCACGATTGTCCCATCCCCGACGTCCAGGATCCCAGACCATGTCCCACGATCTCAACGAGACGCTGATCTTCGTCAAAGTGGTCGAGCAAGGCAGCTTCATTGCCGCTGCCAAATCGCTCGGCCTGCCCAAGACCACGGTCAGCCGCAAGGTGCAGGAACTGGAGACGCGCTTGGGTGCGCGCCTGCTGCACCGGACCACGCGCCGCCTCGGCCTGACCGAAGCCGGTTCGATCTATCACGAACATTGCCAACGCATCGCACGCGAGCTTGAAGAAGCCGAGAGCGCAGTGAGCCAGTTGCAGTCCGGGCCGCGTGGCTGGCTGCGCTTCACTGTGCCTTACTCGATCGGCATCACCTGGATTGCGCCGCTGCTGGGCCAGTTCCATGCGCAGTATCCAGAGATCCGCCTGGACATGCATATGGGCAACGAGAAGCTGGACCTGATTGCCGGCGAAGCCGATCTGGCGCTGCGCGTGGGTGCCTTGCCCGATTCCAATCTGGTCGCGCGCAAGCTCGGCAGCCTGCGCACGCAGGTGTTCGCCAGCCCAGCCTACATCGAACGTTATGGCGAGCCGCTGCATCCGGAAGAATTGCAGTTCCATCGCATCCTGGCGATGCGCAAGCCGTACCACACCGGCAACTCGCCGCGCTTCACCTGGCAGCTGGGCGAGAACGGCGGCGAGCTGCGCGACTTCCCTGTTACCCCGCTGATGACCGCAAACGACATGTCTGCGCTCAATGGTGCGCTGGTGTGCGGCGAAGGCCTGCTGCTGACCGGCGACGTGATGGCCAAGCCGTTCGTTGAATCGGGCATGGTGCGCCGCGTGCTGGCCGGCTGGACCGGCCCGGAAGTGGACTTCAACGCCGTGTTCGCCGGTGGCCGCCTGGTCTCGCCGAAGGTGCGTGCGTTCGTCGACTTCCTGGTCGAGAAGCTCAACTTCGACGCCAACTACATGCTGGCGCAATGCCCGGGCGCGAAGCTGGCACAGCAGCAGAAAGAAAAGGAAGACGCTGCGCTGGAAAGCAGCGGCAAGCGGATCCTGGAGAAGGTGGCCGCTTCGGCGGCATGACCGAGGGTATCCACGCATGGCGTGGATCTACCCGAGCGCGCGATGCCGCTTTCTGTAGCGTCGAAGGTAGCGGCAGGAGCCGCTACCAACGTCGCTTGCGACGGCCCGACGGGTGCCGGTCAGGACGACCGGCATAGCCATGCTCGACTGCCCTTCGAACGGCGCCGACCAAAGTTGGCATCTACCAGAAGAGGTAGCCGAGCGTGGCTCGGCTCTACAGGCGCTATCGGCGTGCCGAGCAATGCTCGGCACCCACAAAAATGCCGCCTGCAAGGGCGGCATTTTCGTTCCGGCCGATGGCCGGACCGGCTCAAGCAGTAACGCGTAGCGTTACTGCTTGAGCGGAATCACACGGATCTCGACGCGGCGGTTCTTGGCGCGGCCGGCGTCGGTGCTGTTGTCGGCAATCGGGTACGACTTGCCGGCGCCCAGCGTTTCGATACGCACGCTCTGCACGCCCTGGCCGATCAGGTACTGCGCGACCGAGTCGGCACGTTCCTTCGACAGGCGGTTGTTGACCGCGTCGCTGCCGATGCTGTCGGTGTGGCCGACCACTTCGATCATGGTCTGGTTGTAGTCACGCAGGGTGCCTGCCACGCCGTTGAGCGAACCATAGAACTGCGGCTTCAGGGTCGCCTTGCCAAAGTCGAAGGTGATGCCGTCCGGCAGGTTCAGCATGATGTTGTCGCCCTGGCGCTGCACATCAATGCCGGTGTTGGCGGTGCGCTCGCGCAGTGCGCGTTCCTGGCGATCCTGGTACTGGCCGACCGCGGCGCCGCTGAGCGCGCCGATACCAGCACCAATCAGGGCATGCTGACGGCGCTCGGTGGCGCTGTCGCCGGTCAGCAGGCCGGCAGCCACGCCGATAGCGGTACCGATCAGGGCGTTGCGGCCGGTACGGTTCTGCTGCTCGGTCGGGTTGCCGTACTGGTCACTCTGTACGTAGGAGCCGCCGGTGGCGCAGGCCGACAGGACGGCCGCACTCATCAGGGCCAATGCGACGTTGCGGGTGGTGTTGCGGATCATGAGGTTCTCCTTGGTTTCCGGTTGGCCGGCGGCCTGCGGGCGCAAAGAGAATAAACAGCCCGATGCGATGCCGGAATGATGATCGGGCACGCCGACAGGGCCGCGTTCAGCTAACTGACCGGATCACTCAACCCGCACTTTACCCGCTCCTGACTGCCGGTAGGCAGCCAGCGCGGCATCGCGGCCAGCCGCCAGATCCACCAGCGGCGCACGCGGATAGCCCGGGGCGTGCGCCGCCAGCAGCAGCGGATGCTGCCACGGCGCGAAGCGCGCCTTCACCGGCAGCGCCGCCAGTTCGGGCACCCAGCGGCTGATGTAGCGGGCCTGCGGGTCGAACTTCTCAGCCTGGGTGACCGGGTTGAACACGCGGAAGTACGGTGCGGCATCGGCGCCGGTCCCGGCCACCCATTGCCAGCCCATCGTGTTGTTGGCCAGGTCGGCATCGACCAGGGTGTCCCAGAACCAGCGCGCGCCGTGAAGCCAGTGCGCACGCAGGTGCTTGCACAGGTAGCTGGCAACGATCATCCGCACCCGGTTGTGCATGTAGCCGGTGTGCCACAGCTCGCGCAGGCCGGCGTCGACGATCGGCACGCCGGTGTTGCCGCGCTGCCAGTCGTGCAGCTGCGCGTCACTGGGCGTTGCCCATGGGAAGCGATCGAAACGGGGGTTGAGGTTGTCGGTGGGCGTCTTCGGGAAGTGATGCAGCAGGTGGTAGGCAAAGTCACGCCAGCCCAGCTGGCGCAGGTAGCCGTCGATGTCGGCGTCGGTGCCGGCACTACGCAGCCCTTCCAGCGCATGGGCAATCCGCCAGGGGGCGATTTCGCCGAAATGCAGGTGCGGTGACAGCCGCGAGGTACCGACACGGTCCGGCAGGTCCCGCTGCTCGCGATACCCGCGCAGGGCACCATCTTCAAAGACGGACAGTGCTTCCAGCGCACCGGCTTCACCCGGCTGCCAGTGTTCCCAGAAGCCGGTATCCCAGTCCAGCGTCGGTGCCAGCTGGAGATCATCCAGTGCGAGGCTGTCGACCGCGTGTGCCGCCAGTGCCTTCGGTGCGGCCTGCAGCGAAGGCAGGCGCCAATGACTGAGTACGTTGCGCCAGTACGGCGTAAATACCTTGTACGGCTGGCCCTGCTGGGTGGCGATGTCCCAAGGCTCGAATAACAGGCTGCCATTGCAGCTGTGCGTGTCGATGCCCTGCTCGCGCAGCATGCGCTTGATGGTGGCGTCGCGTGGCTGGGTGGCCGGTTCGTATTTGCGGTTCCAGTAGACCGCCCCGGCGCCGGTCTGCTCGATCAGCAACTGCAGGGCCGGCAGGCTGTCACCACTGCGCAGCACCAGCGAGGAACCCCGCGTGCGCAGGTCCGCATCCAGCGCGGCCAGTGAACGGTGGCGCCACGCATCGGAGGCGGCACCCGGCGCCCACCCGCCTTCTTCGTGCGGCGCATGGATGTAGACCGGCACCACGTCGTGACCGGCATCCAGCGCGGCCTGCAGGGCCGGATTGTCCTGCAGCCGCAGATCACGGCGGAACCATACCAACGCTACCGACACAGGCACTGCCTTCGTTGTGGAAGGCGCACATGATAGCCAGCGGCGGTGAAGGAGATGCGCGCGCCCGGCCATCCATGCATGGCGTGGGTCTACTGCTTGAATCGCTCCATCGCTTCACTGATCAGCGCGCGCGCCTCGGCGGCGTTGCCCCAACCGTTGAGCTGCACCGGGTTGCGCCCGGCCGGCAGGTCCTTGTAGACCCGGAAGAAGGCCTCGATGCGCTGCCGTTCGATCTCCGGCAGATCGGCCAGATCGCGGATGTTGGCGTAGCTCGGATCAACCTTGTCGGTGGGCACCCCGATGATCTTCTCGTCGTGCTCGCCGCCGTCGATCATCTTCAGGTAGCCGATCGGCCGGAAGCGCACGATCACGCCCGGATGCAGCGGTTCGCGGGTCAGCACCAGTGCATCCAGCGGATCGTTGTCACCGGCCAGGGTGCGCGGCATCGAACCGTAGTTGGCCGGATAGGCGACCGGCATCGACTGGAAGCGGTCCACATGCACCAGGCCGTCTTCCTTGATCTCGTACTTGGTGAAGCTGCCGGCCGGAATCTCCACCGCCAGATTCACTTCCTGCGGGGCCTGCTTCGGCTGCGCCGCCAGGAACGGATGCAGCACGCTATCGGCGGCGGTCACCGCCGTCGCGAGCAGGAGCAGGGCCCCGCCGATGGCAGCCATGGGGACAAGACGGCGTACGGTTTTCATCTGGATTTCCTCATTCCCAGCAGCGATCAGCGCGGCCCTTGGCAGTCTGCGCGCGCGGGCAGTCACGCGGCGTGATGCGGCCTTCGGTCAGCTCCGTGCGCTGCTTGCTACCCTTGGCATCACGGCGCAGTTCGAAGGCATCGTAGAGACGGCCAGTCACGGTGCGTGCTTCATAGCGCAGGTGCTGCGGATCGATGTTCAACACCTGGAACAGCTGGGTGTCTTCGGCCACCGGGTCCATCGTCCTGCGCGCTTCGTCGGAAAGGCGATACTGCTTCGGCCCCGCCACGGTGACCACATACTGCGGCGTCGCGGCCTGCCCTTCACCACGGCGACCATAGGTGTGATCGTGGCCCTGCAGCACCAGGTCGACGTTATGGCGGCGTACCACCGGCAGCAGCACGTCACGCAACGCGGCGTTCTCGCGTCCTTCGCGCGGCGAGTAGAACGGCTGGTGCAGCAGCACGATGGTCCACGGCTGCGGATTTCCGCCCAGTACCTTGTCCAGCCACTGTGCCTGTGCCTTGGCGGTGCCCAGGTCGAGCGCCGAAGTGCCATCGACTACGGCCACGCGCACGCCCTGCGCATCGAACCAGTAGCTGGTCTGCTGCGCGGCGCTGGCGCCATTGCCCGGCAGCGCAAACGTCACCGGCCAATGCTTGCCCAGCACGCGGCGTTCCTGCGGGGTGTCCTCGAACTCCTCGAAATACTCGTGGTTGCCGATGGCCGGGGCCACCAGGGTTTCCTGCGCCAGCCAGCTGGTCGCAGCAAACCACTCGCCCCACTCGCTGTCATCCATGTTGTCGCCGCCGCTGACCAGGTCGCCGGCAAACAGGCTCATGCGCGCCTGCGGTGCGGCCTTCTGCGCGGCGCGCACTACCCGGCTGACATGGCTGACGTTCTTGTTCTGGGTATCACCGAAGTACAGCAGGGTCAGCGGCTGGTCGGCCGCGGCCAGTGTGCGCAACTGGTTCCAGGCGCTCCAGCTGCCGTTGCCCTGCACGCGGTAGACGTACTGGGTATCCGGCTGCAGGCCGCTGATGTCGGCGCGATGATGATGCGACAGACCATTCTCGGTCTGTAGCGAACGGGTCGTTGCGCGCACCTGGCGGATGCCCTCGATGGCCGGCGAATCTCCGGCGAGGGCAATCTCCAGCAGCGGTGCCTGCACGCTGCCGTCGGTACGCCAGGCGACAGCGAATCCATGGCTGGGATCGACCGCCGGCGAGGCGACGATGCGGTCAGGTACCGTCGTTGCTGCGTAGTGGCGGCTGCCCGCCGGCACCTGGGTATTCGGTTCGGCCGCTGCGAACGACAATGACGGCAACGCCAGCAGCAAGCTCAGCGCCAGCGTACGCATCACGCAGTGCCCGCTCATGCGCCACACTCCAGCGGCAGCGCCAACTGCTTGGCGATGCTCTCCCAGTCGAACGCAACCACGCCCTGGTCGTCGTGCACGGCATACAGCGCACCGTGCGGGAAGCGCGCGCTGGGTTGCTGCATCATCCAGATGCCATCGGTGTTGGCCACGGTATTGCCCTGGAACGCACCGACCGGCTTCAGCGTATGCCGGTCGAACAGGTGGAACACGCTGCGCTGCTTGCCCTGTTCGGTAGTGATCCACCAGCCGTCCTTGCCACAGGTGCGCAGGGTCACGCCTTCGGCCTGGGCCTTGAACACGTCGCGACCGAAGGTGGTACCGGTGAAGCGACCTGACAGGGTGTAGACCTTGAACTCGCTGGCGTAGCTCTCGTCCTCTTCGGCAATCAGCAGGCGGTCGTTATCCGGGTCGCCCCAGATCGATTCGACTACGCGTAGTGCACCGGCTTCGCTGGTGTCACCGATGCTGGCGACGAGCTTCGCCTCGACCTTCGCACCATCGCGGGTCACGTGATACTGGCGCACGCGCTTGTCCAGCTCGGCCAGCGGCGGCAGGATGTCACGGCCCTGCGCATCCTCGCCGTTGTCCCAGGAGTCGGTGACGTAGACGCTGTAGCCATCGGCGCGGCGGTCTACCCACAGCCCGTACGGCTTGCGCAGGTCCTCCGCAGCGAACGTCGCCAGCGGTGCGAAGTCCGGCAGGCTCAATACCTGCACGCGATGATTGTCGCGCTCCACGATCCACAGCAGATCGTCGATCACCGCGATGCCGTTTGGGCGGTCGAACTGCCCCGGTGCGGTGCCGCTGCTGCCCACGTCACGCAGGTGCTGGCCGGTGCTGCCGTCGTAGACCACCAGCTTGTCGGTGGCCTTTGCGGTGGCGATCAGCCACAGCCTGCCATCCGGAGCTCGCCAGGCCGCAGGCGAGTCGATGTTGTCAGCCGGGGTCATCGGCGAAAGGAAGGCCTCGGCGATGGTGGTCACCGCTCGCTCGCCGCTGGCCTTCGCTGACGTCGCGGCCATGGCGGGGTCATTGCCGGTGGCCGGCGTGCAGCCGGCAGCCAGCGCTACCGCCAGCGCGGTGGCCAAGGCAGTGATGCGACGCCCCATCACAGTGCCACCTTCAGGCCCAGCGCGTAGGTGCGGCCATACTCTTCCATCTGCAGGGTGCGCGAGCGCGTGCCCTGGTACAGCTCAAGCGGCTTGTCCAGCAGGTTCTGCGCTTCGAGATACATGCTCACGCGCGGGGTGAACTTGTAGTCCAGCGAGAAGTCGAGCTGGGTGTTCGGCGCGACGTAGATGTCGAAGGCGCGGCCCTTGCCGATGCTGTCCAGGTACTCGCTGCGGTACACCGCCGCCAGCCGCGTACTCAGACCGTACTTCTCATAGCCGATGTGGGCACTGTAGACGTGCTTGGAGGCGCGCGGCAGGGTGAAGTCCTCGCCTGGGCGGTCCTTGATGCCGGCATCGAACTCGGTATCCAGCCACGTGCCACTGGCGCCGACCAGCAGGCCATCCAGGCCCTCCGGCAGGAAGGCCAGCTGCTGCTGCCAGTTGAACTCGGCACCGCGCACGGTGGCCTTGCGGCCGTTGATCGGCTGGGTCACGTCCAGGCCGCCGTAGGCCGGATCATTGGTGCGCACGGTCTCCACGATGTAACCATCGATCGACTTGTGGAACAGGCCCAGCGAGACGATGCCGCTGCTGCCGATGTACTTCTCTACCGACAGGTCGATGTTCTTCGACTCGTACGGGTCCAGTTCCGGATTGCCCAGGCGCACTTCCTCGTCACCGCGGCTGTAGCCCACGCGCGGTGAAATGTCACCGAACGAGGGGCGCGACACGGTCTTGTTGGCCGAGGCGCGCAGCACCCAGTCATCGGCCGCGTCATAGCGCAGGTGCAGCCCCGGCAGCACGTTGGTGTAGCTGCTGTTGGCCACGCGCGGGGTGACGGTGAAGCTGCGGCCGTTGGCGGCCACGTCCACCTGGTTGCCGACTGCCTTGAACTGGGTGTTTTCCACGCGAACACCGCCGATGATGCGCAGCGCGCCCACATCCCAGGTGCCCATCGCATAGCTGGCGAAGATGTCTTCGCTGGCCACGTAGTCCTCTTCCAGCGAGGTCATCGCGTTGCCACCGACGTCCTGCGGGCGGGCACTGTACTGGCCGCCATTGGCCGCCCAGAAGGCACGCATCGCGGCCGAATCCATGCCATCACCCAGGTTGCCGTGGCGGTGTTCGGGCGAGGAGGTGCTCCAGCTCGACAGCGCCACCTTCGGGCCGACACGCAGTTCGCGCTCATCCACATTGACGTCGCGGTCGCGCCAGCGGCCCAGCAGGCCGAATTTGATGCTGCTGCTGTCGCCGTCGAAGCGCACGTTGACCTGCGCGCTGTGCTCCTTGTCGTTCACCTGCTTGGGCGAAAGCACGAAGCGGTCGAACGCGTAGTTGCTGCTGTCCAGCCACTGCGGATTGTCGAAGCTGTAGCTGGGCAGGCGGCTGCTCTGGTCCAGGGTGCCGTTGAAGGCCTTGCCGTTGAGCTTGAAGCGCGCCTCCATCTCGTCATTCACGCGCTCTTCGGTACGGGTGTAGCCAACCCTGTAGTCGACCACGGCGTTGGTCAGCTTGTTCTCGCCACCCAGGCTGGCCGCGAAGGTGTTTTCCTTCTTGGTTCGGTAGCGCATGCGCTTGTCGATGGAATCCTTCGGCATGCCATCCAGGCGGTACTGGTCGGTGCCGGTCCTGACCATCTTGGCGTCGTCGAAGTTGAAGATCACACGCTGGCGGGTTTCGGCATCGTCGAACTGGCTGTACAGCGTGCGCAGGTAGTACTTGCTGTCTTCGTTCGGGCGCCAGTCGAGGTTGAGGTTGGCGCCGATGCGCTTGCGCTCGATCTCGTACTTGCGGTGCTGCAGGTTGATCGCGGTGACGTCGCCAGGTGCGGCGTCATCCTCGCCGTCATACTCCACTTCGGTGTTGTCCGACTCGAACTTCCGCTTCTGGTAGTTCACGCCCAGGGCCACGCCGAAGGTGTCGTTGAACACTTCGCTGTAGTTGAAGGCGGCCTTGGGGCTGGTCTCGCCGGACAACTGCTGGTGGCTGCCTTCGATCTTGCCACGCAGGCTGCGACCGTCGCGGTCGAAGGCCGAGGCCGATTCCACCAGCACGGCGCCGCCGATGGCATCACCGGGCATGTCCGGGGTCGGCGACTTGACCACGCGCAGGCGTTCGGTGGAGTCGGACGGGATCACGTCCAACGGCGCGGCACGGCTGGAATCCTCCGGCGTGCCCACGGCGATGCCATCCACGCTGACGCTGTTGAGATTGGCATCCAGGCCACGGATCACCACGAAGCGGCCCTCGCCCTGGTCGCGGGTGACGCTGATGCCCGGCAGCCGCTGCAGCGACTCGGCCACGTTCTTGTCCGGGTACTGGCCCAGCGCATCGGAGGACACCGCGTCTTCGATGGCGTCGCTGCTGCGCTTGAGGTCGACCGCGCGGATCTGCGATTCGAGCTGGGCGCGCACTTCGATGCGGTCCAGGTCGACCGCGTCCGACGCCACGGCGCCGGTGGCGGCTACCGCCTGCTGCCCGGCGGCATGCAGCGGTGCTGCGGCCCCCATTGCCAGGGTCAGCGTGATGGCAACGGCCAACGGAGTCTTGATATGCACTGGGAATCCCCATTCCTGTTAAGAATGGGTCTGCACGGTATGTCCGCAAGATTGCATGGCCGTGACATGCGCCTGCGCATTTCATGCTGGCCGTCTCCGGCCCCGGTTTGGGGTTGGCCGCCCAATCCGGCAAAATGGCGCCCTCTCTCCTTTTCCCCTTCCCGACCATGAAGATCGTCGAAGTGCGCCACCCGCTGGTGCAGCACAAGATCGGCCTGATGCGCAACGCTGCGCTCAGCACCAAGGATTTCCGCGAACTGGCCAACGAGCTGGGTACGCTGCTGGCCTATGAGGCCACCGCCGACCTGGAAACCGAGCCGCACACCCTGCCCGGCTGGGCCGGCCCGGTCACCGTGCAGCGCATTGCGGGCGCCAAGATCACCGTGGTGCCGATCCTGCGCGCCGGCCTGGGCATGCTCAGCGGCGTGCTGTCGCTGATCCCGGCCGCCCGCGTCAGCGTGGTGGGCCTGCAGCGCGATGAGGAAACCCTGCAGCCGGTGCCCTACTTCGAGCGCCTGACCGGCCGCCTGGAAGAGCGCGACGCGCTGATCCTGGACCCGATGCTGGCCACCGGCGGCACGCTGATCGCCACCATCGACATGCTCAAGCGTGCCGGCGCCCGCCGCATCAAGGGCATTTTCCTGGTGGCCGCGCCGGAAGGCATCGAGGCGGTCAAGGCCGTGCACCCGGACGTGGAGATCTACACCGCGGCCATCGACGCCCAGCTCAACGACAAGGGCTACATCCTGCCAGGCCTGGGCGATGCCGGTGACCGTATCTTCGGGACCCGCGTCGGCTGATCCGGCGAACCGGGGTCAGCGCCCTTTCACAGCGGAAGGGATCTGACCCCAAGCGCGGCCTACAGGCCGGCCGCGAAGGCTTCCAGCTGGCCGATGACCGTGTTCCAGCCGTCGAAGAAGCCCAGCTGCTCATGCTGGTCACGCAGGGCCTTGTCCGGGTGCATCACCCGCGCGGTATAGCGGCAGCCCTGCCCGTCATCCTCCATCGTGATGACGGCGGTGAAGCCCAGCCAGGGTGACTGCGGTCGCCAGCCTGCGCCCAGCATCGAGGTGAACACCAGGCGCTGCTGCGGCACGATCTCCAGGAAACTGCCCGGATTGTCGCTGCTGCCACCATCGGGGCCCTGCATGAAGGTGTGGAAGGCCCCGCCGGGGCGCAGGTCGAATGCGCGTACCTCGGTGGTCCACGGCTTCGGGCACCACCACTGGCGCAGCAGTTCCGGATCGGTCCAGGCCCGCCACAGGGCGGCACGCGGTGCATTCAACACACGGCTGATGACCAGGTCGGTGTCAGGGTTGTTGCCTGCGTCTACGGCCATGGGCCTGCTCCTGTCGGTGAAGGGTTTCAACGAAATCGACCATGCGGTCGGCGCGCGCTTCCCATACGGCACGTTGTTCGGCCAGCCACTGCTCGGCCTCGCCCAACCGCGCCGGCACCAGTTCGCAGGTGCGTACGCGCCCCCGCTTGTGGCTGCGCACCACGCCGCTGCGCTCCAGCACGGCCAGATGTTTCATCAGAGAAGGCAAAGCCATCTCGAAGGGCCCGGCCAGCATCGACACCGTGCGCGGCCCCTGCCCCAGCACAGCCACGATCGCGCACCGGGTCGGGTCGGCCAATGCCTGGAAGACGTCTTGAATGGCGGGATCATACTTACCCATATGGCTAAGTAATACGCCGACCTGAACGTTGCCGCAAGCAGGCGCGGCAATGGCGTGGTTCTTCACGTGGCCTTGCAGGCTGGAAGCGAATGCTCCGCGCACCCGCCACCCTTGGAGCTCCCGATGAAAGCCTCTTTCCTGCTGGCCGCCGTCCTGCTGGTCGGCCTGCCCCTGGCTGCCAATGCCACCACGCCGCAGCAGCAGCGCATGGCCGAATGCTCAGCCAAGAACAAGGGCTTGAAGGGGGATGCCTACAAGACTGCACAGAGCTCCTGCCTCAGCGGCCATGCCGCCGAGACCAAGGCCGCGACAACGCCGCAGGAACGCATGCGCAAATGCAACGCCGATGCCGGCACGAAAAAATTGACCGGTGATGCGCGCAAGACCTTCATGAGCAGTTGCCTGAAGGCATCGTAACGGTCGCATCCGGATGAAACGGCCATCCACGCATCGCGTGGACCTGCCGCCATCAGTGAAGGCCGGGCGTTGCCCGGCCTTTCCATTACCCCAGGGCGCGTGCCTTCAGCTCGCCCTGTTCGTGCAGGGTCACGAAACGCCCCTTGTCATCCCTGCCCAGCTGCGCCAACGCCACCTGCGGGTCGTGGGTGAAGAACAGCCGCACGTTGCGCGCCAGCTTGTCTTCAAGGAACTGCCGCTTTTCGTCGATCAGCAGCTCGGCATTGCGGTCGTAGCCCATGGTGATCGGCACGTGTACCCATGAGCGTCCCGGGATCAGGTCGGCACAGAACACCACGCCACCGTGCGCACTTTCGCCGGCATGCGCGTGACCGACGATCTCGGCCAGCATCAGCCCCGGCGTATGCCCGTCGCTGTAGCTGAAGCGCACGCTGCGGCCGAGCGCCTTCGAGTACTCCCCGTCCACCACTTCCAGCCGGCCACTGGCCTGCAGCAGGCCCGGCAGTTCCGGAATGAAGCTGGCGCGGTCGCGCGGGTGTGGCTGCACGGCGCGCTGCCAATGCTGCGCGCCGACCACAAAGGTTGCGTTGGGGAACAGCAGCTCGGGCTCACGCCCTTCGCTCCACGCCGCCAGCAGGCCGCCGGCATGATCGAAGTGCAGGTGGCTGAGCACCACCACGTCGATATCCTCGTGCTCGAAGCCGGCTTCGCGCAGCGAATCGATCAGCACATGCTGGCTTTCCTGCACGCCGTAGCGCTCGCGCATGCGCGGGTCGAAGAACGCGCCGATACCGGTTTCAAACAGCACGGTTTTGCCTTCCAGCGGGCTGGCAAGCAGCGCACGGCAGGCCAGCTCGATGCGATTGAGCTCGTCCGGTGCCGCCCATTTTTCCCACAACGCGCGCGGCGCGTTGCCGAACATCGCTCCGCCATCGAGGCGCTGCGAGTTTCCACGAATTGACCAGAGTTTCATGTGTCGATTATCGGCGCCGGCTCGTTAAATAATCGCTAGAAGGGAAACAGAAAACCCCGCCGGCAAAGGCGGGGTTTCGATAATCAGCCGGATTGCCGGCCAGCAGCCGGCGCGACCGGATCAGCGCGCCGGGACGACCTGGGCACTGCCCACCGGATTGCGCGGGTCGCTGCCGCCGAACAGCTTGTTCGCCTTGCGGTCCCATTCCACGGTCTGCAGGTTGCCCCACACATGGCTGGACCCGCGGCCGCCTGCGGCCACATTGCCCGGCAGGTCGATCTTGTGCCCCATCGCCTGCAGCTGCTTCACCGTCGCCGCGTCGAACGCATCGTCCTCGGCTTCGATCAGGTCCGGCAGCCACTGGTGGTGGTAGCGCGGCAGCGCGGCAACCTGCTGTGCATCCAGGCCGTCGTCGTAGCCGAGGATGCCCAGCAGCACCATGGTGATGATGCGGCTGCCACCCGGGGTGCCCAGCACCACGACCTTGTCGGCGTTCTCCATGAAGGTCGGCGTCATCGAGCTGAGCATGCGCTTGCCCGGCTTCGGCGCATTGGCTTCATAGCCCATCACGCCGAACGCATTGGGCGTGCCCGGCTTCAGCGCGAAATCGTCCATCTCGTTGTTCAGCAGCACGCCGGTGCCCTTGGGAATCAACCCCGAGCCGTACAGCAGGTTGACGGTCTGGGTGGCGCCGACGCGGTTGCCGTCGCGGTCGATGATGGAGAAATGCGTGGTCTCGTCGTCTTCCAGCGGAGTCGGATTGCCCGACAGCAGGTCGCTGGGCGTGGCCTTCTCCGGATGGATGGTAGCGCGCAGGCCCTGTGCGTAATCCTTGCTGGTCAGCACCTTCTGCGGGATCTGCACGAAGTCCGGATCGCCGAGGAAGAAGGTGCGGTCGCGGTACGCGCGACGCATCGACTCCACCACCAGGTGGGTACGGTGCGCCGGGTCCATCTTCCTGATGTCCCAGCCTTCCAGGATCTGCAGCATGCTGGCCAGCGCGATGCCACCGGACGACGGCGGCGGCGCGGTGGTGATCTTCCAGCCGTTGTAATTGAAGACGATCGGCTCGCGCTGCTTCACGCGGTAGCCGGCCAACTCTGCGGCGCTCCATTTGCCGCCAGCCTGCTTCACGCCTGCCAGCAACAGCTTTCCGGTCTGGCCCTTGTAGAAGCCATCGAAGCCATCCGCGGCCAGGCGCTCCAGCGTCTGTGCCAGCTCCGGCTGCTTGAACAGGTCACCGGTGGCGATCGGCTTGCCGTTGCGCAGGTAGACCTCGCGCGTGCCGGGATAGCGCTCCATCACTTCTCGGCGCGACGCATAGCCCTTGGCCATGCGGTCGTACACCGGGAAGCCTTCGCGCGCGATGCGGATCGCCGGCTGCAGCGATGCAGACAGCGGCAGCTTGCCGTGCTTGGCCGACAGCTCGACGAGCGCTGCAGGCAGGCCCGGGATACCGGCCGACCAGGCGCCGTTGACCGAACGATCACGGTCCAGGTTGCCCTGCTTGTCGAGGAAGGCCTGCGGAGTTGCCGCGGCCGGTGCGGTCTCGCGTGCATCCAGCATCACATCCTTGCCGGTGGCCGCGTCGTGCAGCAGGAAGAAGCCGCCGCCGCCCAGCCCGGAACTGATCGGCTCGACCACCGCCAGCGTGGATGACACCGCGACCGCGGCATCGAAGGCGTTGCCGCCCTGCGCCAGGATATCGATACCTGCCTGGGTGGCCAGCGCGTGGCCGCTGGCAATGGCTGCGCCATCGGGGCGCTCGGCACGGGCCGGGCTGTCGGCCCAGGCCATCGGGCTCAGCAGCAGGCCGAGCAGCAACAGGGGGCGGACGATCAGCGTCTTCATTCGGATGGGGGCTCCGCGTAGAGTTCGGGGTGATCGTGCTGCAGCTGGCGCAGCTTGGCCAGCAGCTGGTCTTCCGTTTCCACGATCTCCGGGTCCGGGTCGATGCACTCGACCGGGCAGACGACCACGCACTGTGGCTCGTCGAAATGACCGACGCATTCGGTACAGCGCGCAGGGTCGATCACGTAGATGGTTTCACCCATCGAAATGGCCTGGTTCGGGCAGGCCGGCTCGCAGACGTCGCAGTTGACGCAGAGCTCGTTGATTTTCAGCGACATGGCGATACTCCTCGCCCGCGCCTTGGGACAAAGGACCGGCCAGCGCGGGCGCGCGGGCCGGTCAGGTCATCAGCGGCACCCTTGCGGGGTGCCGCCCGGGCCATGCCGGAGCATGGCCGCCATGGCTCGGTATTACTTGGCTTCGACGAAAATGTACTCGGCGCCGGTCGGCTGGACCGCCGCCTGCACGCGGGCGTTGTCGGCCGACTGGCCGATGAAGACGACGCGCACGCCCTTCATCGAATCCGGCGCCACGTCCTTGAACACGGCCTGGATCATGTCAGCCATCTTGCCCGAGGCCGACGAACCGAAGGCCAGCATGTTGCCCGGCTGCACGCCACGGGCCACGGCCTGGGTCGCGCTCTCGGTCTGGCGCTCGTACTTGGCCTGGAAGTCCGGGTCCGATTCCGGCGAGAGGTAGTACAGGAACGGGCTGTTGCTGATGTTGCCCATGTTCTGGATGGCCACTTCCTGCAGGTACTTCTTCCAGCCTGCATCGTCGTCCTTGGACGGCGCGACCAGGGCCTGCTTGGCCTCGTCGACCGGAGCGGCCTCTTCCTTCTTGCAGGCCGTGAAGGCCAGGGCCAACGAAGCAATCAGCATCGCGCGCATGGTGGTGTTCATGGGTTTCCTCCCGGAATGGTGCGTGGTGTTGTACGTAATGGGGTGCGGGTACAGCGGGGCTTACGACTGTGCGGCCTTCGCTTCGCGGACCTTGCGCAGGGCTTCGAGCACCGCGGCCGGCACGAAACCGGACACGTCGCCGCCCAGGCGCGCGATCTCGCGGACCAGCGAGGACGAAATGAAGCTGTGCTGCTCGGCCGGGGTCAGGAACAAGGTCTCGACCTCCGGAATCAGGTGGCGGTTCATGCTGGCCATCTGGAACTCGTACTCGAAGTCGGACACCGCGCGCAGGCCGCGCAGCAGCACCCCGCCCTGGACCGAACGTACGAAATGGGCCAGCAGCGTATCGAAGCCGATGACCTCGACGTTGCTGTGGTGGCCGAGTGCGCCACGTGCCAGCTGCACGCGCTGCTCCAGCGGCAGCGACGGGCCCTTGGACGGGCTCTGCGCCACGCCGACCACGACCTTTTCGAACAGCGGCGCGGCCCGGCTCACCAGGTCGATATGACCGTTGGTGATGGGGTCGAACGTGCCGGGATAAACGGCAATGCGGCGGTTGGCCACGGTCATGGGCGGTTGCAGATGTTCAGATGAGGTCAAAGTGTAGCAGTGGCGCGGCGGTACAGGGCAAAGCGCACCTCGCGGGTGCCCCCCTCGCGGTGCAGCAGCCAGTCCGACGGCAGCACCGGCACGTGGCCGGCCGGCGATTCCAGGTACAGCCAGGCATCGGCAGCCAGATGCCGCGGCAGCTTGGCCAGCACGTCCTGCCACAGGCCATCGGCGAACGGTGGGTCGATGAACACCAGATCGGCCTGCTGTGCCGGTGCGCCCTGCAGCCAGCGCAGGGCATCGGCCTGCACGACGGTGACCTGGCCGGAGGCCTGCAGCTTGGCCACGGCCGCGGTCAGATTGCGTCCCAGCTGCGCGTCGCGCTCGACCAGAGTGGCGTGGGCGGCGCCGCGCGAGACCGCCTCCAGGCCCAACGCGCCACTGCCGGCGAACAGGTCCAGCACCCGCGCGCCGCCCAGTCTGGGCATCAACCAGTTGAAAAGGGTCTCGCGCACGCGGTCGCTGCTGGGCCGAAGCCCTGGCAGGGTCGGCACTGGCAGGCGGGTATTGCGCCAGCGCCCGCCGATGATGCGGACCTGACCGTCATTGCCCCCACGGCCGCTCACCGGCGCCCCCGGCGGGAGGTATTCGAGAATTTCAGCATGAGCGGGATTGTAGTTCGGCCGGGCGGCGCCCGGGGACGCGCCAACGCATGCGCGCTGTCGCTCCCACGCTTCGCTGCGCGAAACGCGGGCCCCACTTACCAGCTTCCATACCCCCGCCGCTTCGCGGCCGCCCCCTGACTCAGGGGGCTCTACCCCAGACGCGATCCGATGCTCGACATACAGGCGGGGTCAGATTGGATTTCGATATCTGAGAGATTTCATCCACGCATGGCGTGGATCTACTGGCCGCCAGCCAACTGTCGAAAGCGGGGCACTGTGGGTTTGCGGGGTGTGAGCGGCATGGATGCCGCGCCCAAGCCCCCATGGATGGGTTTACGGCGTCCCCGCAAACCCACAGTGCCCCGCCATCCCACGGAATGCCCGCTCTTGCCGTTGCTGTTGCAGTTGCGGTTGCTTCGGCCTCTGCAGGTGCAGGGCTGCAAGCCCTGCCGACCAACCCCCTTGATTTCGGGACAATCAGCCATACCCCTTGGCGAGGCCGCACGCGCCGGCGCGGCATTGCACATGGAGCCCTATCGATGACCGAGACCACCCAGACCGAAACCCTTGGCTTCCAGACCGAAGTCAAGCAGCTGCTGCAGCTGATGATCCACTCGCTGTACTCCAACAAGGAGATCTTCCTGCGCGAGCTGGTCTCCAACGCCGCCGACGCCGCCGACAAGCTGCGCTTCGAGGCCCTGACCCAGCCGGCTCTGCTGGAAGGCGACAGCGAACTGCGCGTGCGCGTCAGCTTCGACCCCGCCGCCCACACCATCAGCATCGAAGACAACGGCATCGGCATGAGCCGCGCCGAAGCCATCGCCCACCTCGGCACGATCGCCAAGTCCGGCACCGGCGACTTCCTGCGCCAGTTGTCGGGCGACCAGAAGAAGGATTCGCAGCTGATCGGCCAGTTCGGCGTCGGCTTCTACAGCGCCTTCATCGTCGCCGACGAAGTGGAAGTGACCTCGCGCCGCGCCGGCCTGGCTGCAGGCGAAGGCGTGCGCTGGACCTCGCGTGGCGAAGGCGATTTCGAAGTGGCCACCGTGGACAAGGCCGAGCGCGGCACCCGCATCGTGCTGCACCTGAAGGAAGGCGAGCATGACTTCGCCGATGGCTGGCGCCTGCGCAGCATCCTGAAGAAGTACTCGGACCACATCGGCCTGCCGATCCAGATGCCGAAGGAAGGCGGCGAAGAAGGCGCTGCGGTCGAATGGGAAACCGTCAACCGCGCCAGCGCGCTGTGGACCCGCCCGCGCACCGAGATCAGCGACGCCGAGTACACCGAGTTCTACAAGCACGTGGCACATGACCACAGCGACCCGCTGGCGTGGAGCCACAACAAGGTTGAAGGCAAGCTGGAGTACACCTCGCTGCTGTACGTGCCCGGCCGCGCGCCGTTCGACCTGTACCACCGTGACGCGCCCAAGGGCCTGAAGCTGTACGTGCAGCGCGTGTTCGTGATGGACCAGGCCGAGCAGTTCCTGCCGCTGTACCTGCGCTTCATCAAGGGCGTGGTCGATTCCAACGACCTGTCGCTGAACGTCTCGCGCGAAATCCTGCAGTCCGGCCCGGTCATCGATTCGATGAAATCGGCGCTGACCAAGCGCTCGCTGGACATGCTGGAAAAGCTGGCCACCGACAAGCCCGAGCAGTACGCCACGTTCTGGAAGGAATTCGGCCAGGTGCTGAAGGAAGGCCCGGCCGAGGACTACAACAACCGCGAGAAGGTGGCCGGCCTGCTGCGCTTCGCCTCCACCCGTGGCGAGGCCGATGCGCAGACCGTGTCGCTGGCCGACTACATCGGCCGCATGACCGAAGGCCAGGACAAGATCTATTACCTGACCGGCGAGAGCTACAGCCAGGTGCGCAACAGCCCGCACCTGGAAGTGTTCCGCAAGAAGGGCGTGGAAGTGCTGCTGCTGACCGACCGCATCGACGAGTGGCTGATGGGCTACCTGACCGATTTCGACGGCAAGGGCTTCGTTGACATCGCCCGTGGCGACCTCGACCTGGGCGCGCTGGAAAGCGAGGCCGACAAGCAGGAACAGGAAGCGGCCGCGAAGGACAAGCAGGGCCTGGTGGAGCGCCTGAAGACGGTGCTGGGCGATGACGTGGCCGAGGTGCGCGTGTCGCACCGCCTGACCGATTCGCCGGCGGTCCTGGCCATCGGCGAACAGGACCTGGGCCTGCAGATGCGGCAGATCCTGGAGGCCAGCGGGCAGAAGGTGCCCGACAGCAAGCCGGTGCTGGAGATCAACCCCGGCCATCCGCTGATCGCCAAGCTGGATGCCGAAGGCGATGGCGCACGTTTCGACGACCTGAGCCGGGTGCTGTTCGACCAGGCCGCGCTGGCCGCCGGCGACAGCCTGAAGGACCCGGGCGCCTACGTGGCGCGCCTGAACAAACTGCTGCTGGAGCTGTCGGCCTGATCGAGGCGGTGGTCGCCGGGCATGGCCCGGCGGTGCCTTGGTAGAGGCCAACCTTGGTTGGCGCCCCAAAAGCGTGCCAACCAAGGTTGGCACCTACCAGGGCGGGTCAAGCATGCCAACCAGGGTTGGCACCCACCAGGGGCGGCGGTTGGCGCCTGCCGAGGGGGTTCAGGCTTCGCGATCCAGCAGCGAGCCCAGCATCTGGTCCTGGCGGCGGATCACCGTGGCATTGGCGGCGAAGGCCAACACCTCGGCTTTCGCCGCGAGCAGATCTCCCAGCGGTGCACTGACATCGACATCGGCACCGGCAGGGGTCACCGAGGCCTGCACTCCGCCCTGCTCCACCGCACTACGCTGCAGCTGCAGGCGCTGGGCATCCGGGGTCGCCAGATTGGCCACGTTGTGCGCGGCCAGCTGCACCCCCTGCTGGGCTGCACGCATGCCACCGCGTGCCGTTCCCATCACGTTGTTCATGGCGGTCTCCGGACCGCACTGCGCAGCCCTCCGGACCGGTTAACGGCCGATGGGCCGCAACCTTGAGCCCACATCGGCCCGACAGGCCCGAGTGGTAGCATATCCCTCTGATTTCAGCGCCTTTTGCCAATGCTCAGTTTTTTCCGCCGCAAGAAGCCCCAGGATGCCCCCGCAGCGGAGGCACCCAAGACCCAGCACTACTCGGCTGAAGAGCTGGCGGCGGCGTTTCCGTCGGCCGCGCCGGTCGAAGACAAAGAGCCGGCACCGGCAGCCGTAGCGGCCGAGCCTGCACCGGTCGAGTCGTCCCCCGCAGCCGTCGTTCCAGTCGCTGTCGAACCCACCCCGGTGATTCCGGCTCCAGCCGCACCGGTTCCGGCAGCTCCAGCGCCGACGGCGCAGATCGACGTCGCCCCCATCGCGACCCCGGCCATCGAACCGGCACCCGCGCCGCTGCCTGGGCCCACCCCGGCACCGGCACCGGTCACCGACGATCTGCCGGCCGCCGCCTCGGTCGACGCCGTGCCCGCAACTGCCGGCAAGCCCGGCTGGCGCGAGCGCCTGCGCAACAGCGTCATCGCGCGCAGCTTCGGTGGCCTGTTCTCGCGCAATCCCAAGCTCGACGACGACCTGCTCGACGAGCTGGAAACTGCATTGATCACCGCCGATGTCGGCGTAGGTGCCACCACCGATCTGGTCGAGGGCCTGCGCAAGCGCATGAAGTCGCGCGAGTTCGCCGACGCCAATGCACTGCTGGCCGCGCTGCGCGCCGAGCTGATCGCGATCCTGCAGCCGGTGGCCAAGCCGCTGGTGATCGACCGCACTGCCAAGCCCTTCGTGGTGCTGACCGTCGGCGTCAACGGCGTCGGCAAGACCACCACCATCGGCAAGCTGGCCAAGCGCTTCAAGGACGAAGGCCACAGCCTGATGCTGGCCGCCGGCGATACCTTCCGCGCCGCAGCTGTGGCCCAGCTACAGGCCTGGGGCGAGCGCAACGGCGTGGCCGTGGTCGCGCAGGGGCAGAACGCCGATGCCGCTTCGGTGGCGTTCGACGCGCTGCAGGCCGGCAAGGCCCGTGGCACCTCGGTGCTGATCGCCGATACCGCCGGCCGCCTGCATACCCAGTCCGGCCTGATGAACGAACTGGGCAAGATCCGCCGCGTGCTCGGCAAGATCGACCCCACCGCGCCGCATGAGGTGCTGATGGTGATCGACGGCACCACCGGCCAGAACGCGCTGTCGCAGCTGCGCCAGTTCAATGCCGCAGTGAACGTGACCGGCCTGGTGGTGACCAAGCTGGACGGCACCGCCAAGGGCGGCGTGGTGTTCGCGCTGGCCCGCGAGTTCGGCATTCCGATCCGCTTTGCCGGCATCGGCGAGCGCCCGGAAGACCTGCGCGTGTTCGATCCGGAAGCCTTCGTCGACGCCCTGCTGCCTGAAGCGCTGGGTGCCTGATATACCGTGCAGCCACCGCACTCTGGTGCAGCCACCCATGGGGTGGCTCTACAAGGGTGAACCCACGGGTGGCTGCCTCTCTGGAACACCGATGCCCCGCCAGCCGCACGCCAGCGCCGACACTACCCAGCACGACGACTTCGTCGCCCGCCTGCTGCACTGGTTCGACGACCACGGCCGCCACGACCTGCCCTGGCAACACCCGCGCAGCCCCTACCGGGTGTGGTTGTCGGAAATCATGCTGCAGCAGACCCAGGTGGCCACGGTCATCCCGTACTTCCAGCGGTTCCTGCAGCACTTCCCGACCCTGCCCGACCTTGCCGCCGCCAGCAATGACGCGGTGATGGCGCAGTGGGCCGGGCTCGGCTACTACGCCCGCGCACGCAACCTGCATGCCGCCGCAAAGCGCTGCGTGGAACTGCATGACGGCGACCTGCCGCGAGATTTCGATGCACTGCACGCCCTACCCGGCATCGGCCGCAGCACTGCCGGCGCGATCCTCAGCCAAGCCTGGAACGACCCGTTCGCGATCCTGGATGGCAACGTCAAGCGCGTGCTGAGCCGTTACCACGGCATCGACGGGTTTCCCGCCCTGCCGGCCATCGAGAAGCAGTTGTGGGCCATCGCCGAGGCGCACGTTGCGCAGGTCCCGGCCGGGCGCATGGCGGATTACACCCAGGCGCAGATGGATCTGGGCGCCACCGTCTGCAGTCGGGCCAAGCCGACATGCGTGATCTGCCCGCTGCAGGACAACTGCGTGGCACGCCGCGAAGGCCGCACCGCTGAGTTACCGACGCCCAAGCCCAGCAAGACCCTGCCCGAACGCGAAGCGGTCGCCCTGCTGTTGCGCGACGCCCAGCAGCGCGTGCTGCTGCAGAAGCGGCCGGATACTGGCATCTGGGCGCAGCTGTGGACGCTGCCGCAGGCCGAGACGGGCAGCGACCTGCAGGACTGGTTCGACACACATGTGGACGGCTCGCTGGAAGATGCCGACGAACTGCCGGTGCTGCAGCACATCTTCAGCCACTACAAGCTGCATCTGCAGGTACTGTCGCGGCAGGTACACGGCCTGCGCGTGGAAGAACCCACGCTGCGCTGGGTGGCTGCCGACGAACTGCCCGCGCTGGGCCTTCCGGCGCCGATCCGCAAGCTGCTCGACGGCGCCACGATCAAGACGCCGAAACGAACCTCCAAGAAATCCCGCAACCACGAGTGAGTGCCATGCCCCGAACCGTCTTCTGCCAGTACGAACAACGCGATGCCGAGGGCCTGGACTTCGTGCCCTACCCCGGTGAGCTGGGCCAGCGCATCTTCAACAACATCGGCAAGCAGGCCTGGGCCGCGTGGCTGGCGCACCAGACCATGCTGATCAACGAGAACCGGCTGTCACCGCGCACGCCGGAGCATCGCGCGTTCCTTGAAGGCGAACTGGTCAAGTTCCTATTCGAGAAGGA
>NZ_JAOCEW010000069.1:0-9617 GCF_029841665.1 Stenotrophomonas sp. GD03819 | reverse complement strand
CGCCCGGCCTCTGACAATTTCCGTGTGCGTCCACCCACGGAAAGAAAAAAAGAAGAGCAAAAGCTGCTTGGCAGGGCGCTCTTTGTAGAGCCGAGCCCACGCTCGGCTGCTGTTCGCGATAGACCCAGCCGAGCACGGGCTCGGCTCTACATTTTTCTCCGACATCAGAAACCGCTCTTGCCTTTGCCGTCCGCTCCGCCTCATGAACCTGTCGAGGCCGGGGTGGTGTGGGCTCGCGGGGGCGTAAGCGCCATGGATGGCGCGCCCGAGCCTCCAGGGATGGATTCACGGCGTCCCCCGCGAGCCCACACCGCCCCGGCCCACCCACAACACCACGAAGCGCCAGCGCTTTGGCTGTTGCTGTTGCATTTGCCGTGCGCCTCTGCCTGCCGCAGGCATCGACCCTCCCACCACCCGCACCCGATACAATGGCCGTCTGCCGTACCCCGGCATCCCGTCCCTGAGCCAAAGAGTTGCCCATGTCCATCGTCCGCATGACCGACCTCGACCTCTCCGGCAAGCGCGTGCTGATCCGCCAGGATCTGAACGTGCCGATCGAGAATGGCCGCATCACTTCCGAACAGCGCATCACCGCTTCGCTGCCGACGCTCAAGCGCGCGCTGGAGCAGGGCGCGGCGGTGATGGTCACCTCGCACCTGGGGCGCCCGAAGGAAGGCGTGTGGAGCGAAGCCGAGTCGCTGGCGCCGGTCGCCCAGCGCCTGTCCGAGCTGCTCGGCCGCGAGGTTCCGCTGGTGCGCGACTGGGTCGACGGCGTCGACGTGCAGCCGGGCCAGCTGGTGCTGCTGGAAAACTGCCGCATGAACGTCGGCGAGGGCAAGGACGATGAAGCCCTGTCGAAGAAGTACGCGGCGCTGTGCGATGTGTTCGTGATGGATGCCTTCGGCACCGCGCACCGTGCGCAGGCCTCCACCCACGGTGTCATCCGCTTCGCCCCGGTGGCTGCCGGTGGCCCGCTGCTGATGGCCGAACTGGACGCGCTGGCGCAGGCGCTGGATGCACCGGCCAAGCCGCTGCTGGCCATCGTCGCCGGCAGCAAGGTCAGCACCAAGCTGGAACTGCTGGCCAACCTGGTCGGCAAGGTCGATCAGCTGATCGTCGGTGGTGGCATCGCCAATACCTTCATTGCTGCCGCCGGCTACAACGTCGGCAAGTCGCTGTACGAGCCGGACCTGCTGGATACCGCCAAGAAGATCGTGGCCGATGCCAAGGCGCGTGGCGCCGACATTCCGCTGCCGGTGGACGTGGTCACCGCCAAGCAGTTCATGCCGGACGCGGTTGCCGAAGTGAAGGCGGTCGACGCGGTTGCCGAAGACGATCTGATCCTGGACATCGGCCCGCAGACCGCTGCGCAGTACACGCAGCTGATCGAAAAGGCCGGCACCGTGGTCTGGAACGGCCCGGTCGGCGTGTTCGAGTTCGAAGCCTTCAGCAAGGGCACCGAAGCGCTGGCCCGCGCCATCGCCAGCTCGCCGGCATTCTCCATCGCCGGTGGCGGCGACACCCTGGCCGCGGTCGACAAGTTCGATATCGCCCAGCAGGTCAGCTACATCTCCACCGGCGGCGGTGCGTTCCTGGAGTTCCTGGAAGGCAAGACCCTGCCGGCGGTGGCCGCACTCGACGCGCGCGGCGCATGAGTGCCGAGCGCGGCAAGGATGTGCTGTTCTTCGACCTCGATGGCACGCTGATCGATTCGCAGGTGGGCATCACCGCCTGCATCGCTTACGCGCTGCAGAAGATGGACTATCCGGTGCCGCCGCAGGAGACGCTGCTGGGCTGGATCGGTCCGTCGCTGCGGACCACCTTCGCGCCGCTGTTCGTTGAACCGGCGCGGGTGGAACAGGCGGTGGGCTACTACCGTGAGCGCTTCGACGCCGAGGGCTGGCGCGAGCATACGGTGTACCCGCAGGTGGAAGACACCCTGCGCACGCTGCACGGTCGTGGCCACCGCCTGGCGGTGGTCACGGCCAAGAACGAGCCGCATGCGCGCCGCATCCTCGCCCACCTGCCGTTCGGCGGGCTGTTCGAGGAGATCGTCGGTTCGACCCTGGACGGCTCGCGCAGCCACAAGCCGGAGCTGGTGGGCGAGGCGCTGCGTCGGCTGCAGGTGCAGCCCGCGCAGTGCTGGATGATCGGCGACCGCCGCATGGACATCGAAGGCGCACGCCACCACGGTCTGCGCAGTGTCGGTGTGCTGTGGGGTTTCGGCGGTGAGGTCGAACTCACCGAAGCCGGTGCCGGCCAGCTGGCCCGTGAGCCGGCGCAGCTGACGACGCTGTTGGCCTAGGCTCCTGTAGAGCCGAGCCCATGCTCGGCTGCTTCGGCCTATGCCCAGCCGAGCATGGGCTCGGCTCTACAGAACTGCCTGCGCCAGCGTATGTCCGGCCGATGTCCGCTCCATGACCCGCGAAGTCAGGCAGCACAAGGCTGTAACCGTATACATGCGGCGTGAAGGATGTGCTAATTTCCGTTCTTTATCGGGAGAGGCCCATTCACCATGTTCGAGCGTCAGCGTCGCACCAAGATCCTTGCCACCCTCGGTCCGGCCACTGATCCGCCGGGCGTGCTGGAGGATCTGTTCCGCGCCGGCGTCAACGTGGTGCGCCTCAACTTCAGCCACGGCGATCCCTCCGGCCAGGCCAAGCGTGCCGCCGAAGTGCGTGCCGCTGCGGCCCGCGTGGGCGTGGAAGTGGGCATCCTGGCCGATCTGCCGGGCCCGAAGATCCGCATCGAGCGCTTCGCCGAAGGCAAGGTGCAGCTCAAGGCGGGTGACCGCTTCGACCTGATCGCCAGCGCCAATGCCGGCCCCGGCGATGCGACCCAGGTGGGCGTCAGCTACCTCGGCCTGCCGCAGGACGTCGGCCCGGGCGATGTCCTGCTGCTCGATGATGGCCTGATGCAGCTGCAGGTGGTCGAGGTGCAGGGCGAGCGCATCATCAACACCGTGCTCAATGACGGCGCGCTGTCTGATCGCAAGGGCCTGAACAAGCAGGGCGGTGGCCTCTCGCTGGGCGCACTGACCGAGCGCGACAAGGAGCTGATCGGCATCGTCGCCAAGATCGGTGTCGACTTCATCGCCGTGTCGTTCTGCCGCAACGCGCAGGACATGAACGACGCCCGTGACATCGCCCGCTCGCATGGCTGCGATGCTGCGCTGGTGTCGAAGATCGAGCGCACCGAAGCGATCGAGAACCTGGAAGAGATCGTCGAGGCCAGCGACGTGGTGATGGTGGCCCGTGGCGACCTCGGCGTGGAAATCGGCGACGCCGAACTGCCGGGCCTGCAGAAGAAGATCATCAAGGCCTCGCTGGCACAGAACAAGGTGGTGATCACGGCCACGCAAATGCTGCAGTCGATGGTCGAAAGCCCGATCCCGACCCGCGCCGAAGTGCTGGACGTGGCCAACTCGGTCATCGACGGTACCGACGCGGTGATGCTGTCGGCTGAAACCGCTGCCGGTGCGTACCCGGTCAAGGCGGTGGAAGCGATGGCGCGTATCTGCCTGGGTGCCGAGCGCCAGTTCCAGACCGAGACCGACTTCAACGCCTCGCCGCGTAATCTGGAACGTGCCGACCAGGCGATTGCCATGGCCACCATGTTCCTGTCGCAGCACGTGGGCGTGCGTGCGATCGTGGCGATGACCGAATCCGGTGGCACCGCCCGCTACCTGTCGCGCTTCCGCGCCAAGGCGCCGGTGTTCGCAGTCACCCGCCACGACGGCGCGCGCCGCCAGATGGCCCTGATGCGCGATGTGTTCCCGATCAACTTCGACAGCCGTGGCCTGACCCCGCGCGAAGCCGCGCGCGGCAGCATCCGCCTGCTGGTGGAAGCCGAACTGCTGCAGGCCGGTGACCGCGTCGTGTTCACCAGTGGTGAGCACATGGAAACCCTGGGCGCGACCAACACCCTGCGCCTGCTGGAAGTGGGTGAAGACGGCCGCGCCAGCGGCCTGGGCGATCTGTAAACCCCGTCGGCCCCGGGTCGGAGCCGCCGTGCGGATCCGACCCAGGGTCAGATCCGCAAAGGGGCTCTGACCCGGCGCAACAGGACATCGCCTGTCCGGTGCGGACATTGGAATCGTTTCCAGACTGGCCTGCACGTCGGCGCAACGGGCGGCGGGGCTATACTTACGTTTTTCCCGCACCCGCCACAGGAAGTACATGAGCATCGAACAGCTGGCTGAAACCGCCCAGGCCATGGTTGCCCCGGGCAAGGGCATCATCGCGATCGACGAATCCACCGCTACCATCGCCAAGCGTTTCGCTGGCGTCGGTATCGAGAACACCGAGGAGAACCGTCGTGCCTACCGCGAACTGCTGCTGACCACGCCGAAGCTCAACGAGCACATTTCCGGCGCCATCCTGTTTGACGAAACCATCCGTCAGTCGACCAAGGACGGCGTGCCGTTCGCCAAGTACATGGCCGACCACGGCATGATTCCGGGCATCAAGGTGGACAAGGGTGCGCACCCGCTGGCCGGCTGCCCGGGCGAGCTGGTGACCGAAGGCCTGGACGGCCTGCGCGAGCGCCTGCAGGAGTACTACAAGCTGGGTGCGCGCTTCGCCAAGTGGCGTGCGGTGATCAACATCGGCGAAAGCATTCCGTCGGGCACCTGCATCGAGTCCAACGCCCACGCGCTGGCCCGCTATGCCGCGCTGTGCCAGGAATGTGGCCTGGTGCCGATGGTCGAGCCGGAAGTGATCATGGACGGCGACCACGACATCGAGACCTGCTACGAAGTCACCGAAGCCACCCTGCGTTCGCTGTTCGACGCCCTGTACCAGCAGAACGTGCTGCTGGAAGGCACCATCCTGAAGGCCTCGATGGTCATCTCCGGCAAGAGCTGCGATGAGCAGGCCGACGTCGAGGAAGTGGCCGAGTCGACCGTGATGTGCCTGAAGAGCACCGTGCCGGCCATCCTGCCGGGCGTGGTGTTCCTGTCCGGTGGCCAGAGCGACGAGCAGTCCACCGAGCACCTGAACGCGATGAACCAGCTGGGCAACCTGCCGTGGCCGCTGAGCTTCTCCTACGGCCGCGCCATGCAGCAGGCCGCGCTGAAGCTGTGGGCCAAGGACATGAAGGGCAACTACGCTGCTGCCCAGAAGACCGTGTACGAGCGCGCCAAGGACAACGGCCTGGCCGCGCTGGGCAAGTGGAACGGTTGATCCGTCCCATCGCTGGATGAACAAGGCAACGCCGGCATCACGCCGGCGTTTGCTTTTGCGGGTATCGTTTCCGCCCCCACGCGCCCGGCCGGTGCGTGGGAACCACATGGAAGGCCAAGGAGAAACAACATGCGTTTGGCAGCAATCACACTGGCCGTCGCCACGGTCCTGGTCGCCGGCGGTTGCAACCGTCTCGGCGGCGGTGGTGACGCAGGCAAGGCCGCGTCGCTCGATTTCGACAAGCCGGTGTCCGGCGAGATCACCTCGCGCAGCGGCATCAACTACAACGACGGCAGCCATCACCAGCTCTACCAGATCAAGCTGGAAGACAAGCAGCTGGTTGGGCTGAAGCTGACCGGCTCGCTGAGCGGCTCGATCGCCGTCTTCAACAACGGCAGCCTGGTGGCCAGCAGCAACACCGGCTACGAGCGCGAGGGCGACGTCTCGCTGGCCTTCCGTGCCAACGGTGGCGGCACCTACCAGGTAGCGGTCAACGCCAACGGCTCGACCGATTACGGTCCGTACCGCCTGCGCGCCGAGAAGCTGGTGCCGTACGACGGCAAGCCGCTGGCGGGCAGCGGCGAGATCGTCGACATGCTGGCCGGTGGTTCCCAGGACTACACCCTGCAGGTGGACAAGGCCGGCCTGTACGAGATCCGCCTGGTGTCGGATGTCTTCGATCCGGTGCTGAAGCTGTCGGGCCAGGGCGTGGACGCCGAAAATGACGATGGCGGGGACAGCACCAACTCGCGCCTGACCCTGTCACTGAAGCCGGGCAAGTACACCCTGACTGCACGCGGTCTGGGCGACGGCGTCAGCGGCATGTTCACCCTGTCGGCCAACCGCATCGAGCTGCCCGGCAATCTGGTGGAACGCGATGGCACAGCGCTGCCGAAGTCGGGCAGCGTGTACACGATGCTCGACAACGACGGCCGCCGCCGCTTCCTGCTGACCCTGGATCGCCCGGCCGACGTGCGCCTGGATGCGATTTCCAGCCAGGTCGATACCGTGCTGCGCGTGGTCGGCGGCGACGTCGAACTGACCGATGATGACGGTGGCAGCGGTACCAATTCGCGCCTGGAAGAGACCCTGCCGGCCGGTCACTACACCGTGGACGTGTCCAGCCTGAACAATGGTGCGGGCATGGTGGAAGTGCGCGTGCAGGTCGAGGGTGCCAGCGCCGACGGAGCTGCGGCCTCGGCGGCACGTGCCGCGGCCGATGCTGCCGCTGCTGTGGCCGATGACGCCGCTGCTGCGGTGGAAGCTGCCAGCCGTTGAGCGTGATCCACGCCGCGCGTGGATGACGACAACGATGCAACGGAAAAGGCCGGGCAATGCCCGGCCTTTTCTTTTACCAGCAGCGCTGCGGTTCAGTGCGCAGCGGCGAAGCCTGCATCGCCCAGCGGCGGCAGCACCGACCCGCGCGCTTCGTTGTCCGTGCTTTGTCCCGCAGCGCTCAATGCCTGCTGGTAGGCCTTTGCCGTGGCAGTGTTGAACGCCACCAGCACGATGCGCATCGGCTGTGCATGGCTGCGCTGCCACGCCAGTGTTTCCGTCACTGCGATCTGCGCGGCCTGGTACAGCGGATAGCCATACACACCGCAGCTGATCGCCGGGAACGCGATCGACTGCACGCCCAGCGACTCGGCCAGCTGCAGCGATTTCCAGTAGCAGTTGGCCAGCAATGCTGGTTCGTCGCGCTGGCCGTCGTGCCAGACCGGGCCCACCGTGTGCAGTACATGCTGCGCCGGCAATGCATAAGCGTCGGTGGCGCGCACTTCGCCGGTCGGGCAACGCACGCCCGGGCGCAGCTCCGGCAGTTGCTCGCACTCGGCCAGCAGCGCAGGGCCCGCGGCACGATGGATCGCACCGTCGACACCGCCGCCACCGAGCAGTGTTTCATTGGCCGCGTTGACGATCGCATCCACCGCCAGGGTCGTGATGTCGCCCTGCCAAACTTCGATCTTCATGCGTCCGTCTCCTGCCTGTGAGGTGTTCCGCGCAGCATCTGCGCCGGCTGTTCCCACGGTAGGGGACAGGGCATCGATACTGCGTCATGACCGTCTCACGCGCTGCGATCCGACGGCCTTCACGCACGATGGCGGGCGACGCCTTCATGCAGGCTGAAGCAGAAGCGGGGCAGAGCCTTTTCCCGACGGAAAAAGGATCCGGCGCTGTGCATTACGGCAGGCCGGCCAGCCAGTCGTCGTCGGAACCCTCATTCACATCGGCGAACAGCGGCGTGGAGAAATAGCGTTCACCGGTGTCCGGCAGCATCGCCAGGATCACCGCGCCCGGTTCAGCACGGGCCGCCACGTCCAGCGCGCTGGCCACGGTAGCGCCGGCGGAGATGCCGACGAAGATGCCTTCTTCTGCAGCCAGTCGGCGTGCGGTGGCGATCGCGCGGTCATCGTCCACCGTTACCAGTTCATCCACCACATCGCGGTTGAGCACGTCCGGCACGAAATCCGGCGTCCAGCCCTGGATCTTGTGTGGCTTCCAGTCATCGCCCTTCAACAGTGCCGCGCCGGCCGGTTCGGTGGCGATGATGCGGGTCTGCGGACGCGCGACCTTCAGCACTTCGCCAACACCGGTGAGCGTGCCGCCGGTGCCCCAGCCGCTGACGAAGTAGTCCAGCCGCTTGCCGGCGAAGTCGCGCAGGATCTCGGCGGCGGTGGTGTTGCGGTGGTACGCCGGGTTGGCCGGGTTGGCGAACTGGCTGGCCAGGAACCAACCGTGCTGTTCGGCCAGTTCGGCGGCCTTGCGCACCATGCCGCTGCCGCGTTCGGCGGCCGGGGTCAGGATCACCTTGGCGCCATAGGCGCGCATCAGCTTGCGGCGCTCCACCGAGAAGGTTTCGACCATGGTCGCCACGAACTTGTAGCCGCGCGCGGCGGCGACCATCGCCAGTGCCACGCCGGTGTTGCCTGACGTGGCTTCGACGATGGTGTCGCCCGGCTTGAGCACGCCACGCGCTTCGGCGTCGAGGATGATCGCCAGCGCCAGGCGGTCCTTCACCGAGCCGCCCGGGTTGAACGACTCGACCTTGGCGTAGACGCTGACCTGCGGGGGCGCCAGGCGCTGCAGCCTGACGATGGGGGTGTTGCCGACGGTATCGAGGATGGAGTCGTACAGGGCCATGGAAGCGCTCCGGAAACGGGGCCGCGCCGGGCTTCGGCGGGCGAAGGGGGAGGGCTGGCTGTTCAGGCCAGCGGCTGCCGGCTGACCGTAGCGCCGGCATATGACGCCCGGAAATGACCAGATACCTTTCTTAAACAACCTTTGGTTATAAGCTGGTGACGGCAAATGACCCTAGAGTGGACTTCCGCCCCACGCCGCCTGCCTCCCATGACGCTGACCCAGCTGCGCTACCTGGTTGCCATCGCCGACGCCGAGCTGAACATCACGCTCGCCGCCTCGCGCGTGCATGCCACCCAGCCTGGCCTGTCCAAGCAGCTCAAGCAGCTGGAGGACGAGCTCGGCTTCCTGTTGTTCGTGCGCAAGGGCCGCAGCCTGGAGTCGGTCACTCCGGCCGGCACCGAAGTGATCGCCCGCGCCCGCGCGGTGCTGGCCGAGGCCAACAACATCCGCACCTACGCGGCCAACCAGCGCCGCGAGAGCCAGGGCCAGCTGATCCTGACCACCACCCACACCCAGGCGCGCTTCGTGCTGCCGCCGGCGGTGGCAGCGATCAAGCAGGCCTACCCGCAGGTCAGCGTGCACCTGCAGCAGGCCGGCGAAGCCGACGCGCTGGACCGCTTGAACCAGGGTGACGCGGATATCGCCATCATCAGCACCGCCGGAGGTGAGCCCACCGATGGCATCGCGGTGCCGCTGTTCCGCTGGCGGCGTCTGGTGGTGGTGCCGAAGGGCCACCCGCTGGACCGCGCCGGCCGCGCCCCGGACCTGGCCGCGCTGGCCCGTCAGCCATTGATCAGCTACGAATCCTCGACCCGTCCGAACTCGTCGCTGCAACGCGCCTTCGCCGCCAATGGGCTGGTGCCCGACCTGGCACTGACCGCGCTCGATGCGGACCTGATCAAGACCTACGTGCGTACGGGTCTTGGCGTGGGCCTGCTGGCCGAGATGGCGGTCAGTTCCAACGATGAAGACCTGCGCTCGTGGCCGGCGCCGGACCCGATCAGCGAGTGCATTGCCTGGGCGGTGCTGCCGCGCGACCGCGTGCTACGTGATTACGCGCTGGAGCTGGTGCATGTGCTGGCACCGCAGATTGATCCGCGCGATCTGCGGCGGGTGCTGGATGGCAACCAGGCGGCAGCGTGGCCGGTACCACCGACGTGGGAGTCATTGACCCAGACCATCACGGTGTGAGGGGTTGGTCGAGCAGGGCTTGCAGCCCTGCACCTGCTGCGGCATTCAAGCAACAGCAACAGCAACAGCAACAGCAGAAGCGGCATTCCGTGGGTTGGCGGG
>NZ_JAOCEW010000068.1:0-11185 GCF_029841665.1 Stenotrophomonas sp. GD03819 | reverse complement strand
CGCAACCGGACCCACCCCGCCGACCCACGGATAACCAGCTTTTGCTTTTGACGTTGACGTTGATTCGGCAGGTGCAGGGCTGCAAGCCCTGCCGAACATCCCCTACCTGCGGGGCACGAGCTGCTCGAGCATTTCCCAGGACTTCAGGCCGCGGGCGCCCAGGTGATGGGCCAGCACCCGCCGCATCGGCAGACGCAGGCTGGCCAGGTCGGCGGCATGGGGCTCTTCGTCGGCCGCCAACGCCAGCAGCGCCGAGCCAGTCGCCGCCGCCCGGCGTTCCCCACCGCGCTCGCTCAGCAGGCGCTGCGCGCCTTCCTGCGGATCCAGTTCGTAGCGCGCGGCCGGGTCGATCGGCTGGCCGTCGCTCGCGCTGTCCAGATCGAAACCCAGGCCCAGCGCGGACAGCAGCTCGCGTTCGAAGCGACGCAGTGTCCAGGCCAGGCCGGCGCCCACGGCCAGCCGCGCACGTGCCTCGCCGTAGGCCAGGTACAACTCAGGCAGCGGGTCCTGGCGCGGGGCCAGGCGCAGGGTCAGTTCACTCAGGTAGAAGCCGGCCAGCATCGCCTGGCCGACCAGGCGTGGCGCGGCATCAAGCGCCTCGGCACCCCGCAACTGGGCCAGTTCGCCCCGCTGCTGGGCACTGAAGCGGATCCACTGCAGCGGCTGCAGAGCAGCGCGCAGCACCTGTCCCTTGGCGGTGGATACGCCACGCGCGAGCAGGCCGATCCGGCCATGCTGCGCACTCAACACTTCGACCAGCAGACTGGTCTCGCGGTAGGCCCGTGCGTGCAGCACGAAGCCAGTGTCGTCCTCGATCATCATCGAAGCGACCGCAACGGCTTACTCGTAACCGAAGGCCTTCAGTGCGGCCTCGTCGTCGGACCAGCCTTCACGCACCCGCACCCAGGTCTCCAGGAACACCTTGGCCCCGAACAGACGCTCCATCTGCAGGCGGGACTTGGCACCAATCTCCTTCAGCCGGGTGCCGCCCTTGCCGATCACGATCGCCTTCTGGCCCTCGCGCTCGACCCAGATCACCGCACCAATGCGCAGCAGGTTGCCATCTTCAGTGAAGCGCTCGATTTCCACGGTGGTCGCATACGGCAGTTCCTCGCCGAGCTGGCGCATCAGCTGCTCACGCACCAGCTCGCCGGCCAGGAAACGCTGGCTGCGGTCGGTGATCTCGTCTTCGCCGAACATCGGCGGCGCTTCCGGCAACAGCGCCAGTACGTCGCGTACCAGTGCGTCCAGGCCGTTGCGCTTCTGCGCCGAGATTGGATGCACGGACGAGAAATCGCGGCCGGCCGTGACTTCCTGCAGGAACGGCAGCAGCGCGCCCTTGTCCTTCAGACGGTCGATCTTGTTGACCACCAGCACCACCGGGATACCGGCGTCGCGCAGCACATTGAAGGCCAGGCTGTCTTCTTCGTCCCAGCGACCAGCTTCGATCACCAGCAGGCCGGCATCGACGCCTTCCAGCGAGCCGCGCGCGGCACGGTTCATCACCCGGTTCATCGCCCGCTTCTGCACCTTGTGCAGGCCGGGGGTGTCGACCAGCACCAACTGGCCTTCCGGATAGGTGGCGATGCCCAGCAGACGATGGCGCGTGGTCTGCGGGCGGTTGGAAACGATGCTGACCTTGGCGCCGACCAGGGCATTGGTCAGGGTCGATTTGCCCACGTTCGGGCGGCCGATGACGGCCACGCTGCCGCAATGATGGGAAGTTTGTTCGCTCACTTGGAATCCAGTTGTTCTAGGACGGCTGCAGCCGCCTGTTGTTCGGCAAGCCGCCGCGAGGCGCCTTCGCCCTCGATGCTGGCGGCCGGGTCGGCTACGTTGCAGCGTACCCGGAAGTGCTTGGCGTGGTCGTCACCGGATTCTGACACCAGTTCATACTGCGGCAACGCCTTCTGTCGGGCCTGCAGCCATTCCTGCAGGCGGGTCTTGGGGTCCTTCTCGGGCCGGCCGGAGGCCGGCAGCGCCTCGATCGAAGCACTGAACCAGGGCAGTACCACCGCCCGGCAGGCCTCGAAGCCGGCATCCAGGTAGATCGCGGCCACCACTGCTTCCACCGCATCGGCCAGGATCGAGTCGCGGCGATGACCGCCGGACTTCATTTCGCCCGGGCCCAGGGTCAGCCGCTCGCCCAGTTCCAGGGTGCGCCCGATCACCGCCAGCGCGCCTTCACGCACCAGCTCGGCACGGGCACGGGTCATCGCCCCTTCGTCAGCCTTGGGCCAACGTCGGTACAACGCCTCGGCCGCCATCATGTTGACGATGCTGTCGCCGAGGAACTCCAGGCGCTCGTTGTGCGGCGCACCGGCACTGCGATGCGTCAGCGCCTGCTTGAGCAGGGCCGGGTCGCTGAAGGCATGACCAATCAGGTCGCCACGTTGGATGAATTTACTGGGCACCGCTTCGTGTCAGGTCCTGGGAAGAATCGAATTTGCCAACCACATCGAGGTTGCCGATCAGCTGACGGCGCACTTCGTAGTTGACCTTGAGGGTCCAGCCATTGTCGCGACGGTCGAACTTCACGTTGGCCGGCTTCACATTGTCCGAGTAGTTGATGTACAGGCGCTTGAAGAACAGGTCCTGGATGCGCGCCGGCTCCATGCTGCCCACGCCCGGCTCGTTGGCCAGGCTTTTCATCGCCGAGCGCACCGCGTAGTACTCCTGGTACATCGGGAACAGCTTCATGCCGATGTAGAGGAAGAAGCCAACCACGATCAGGACCGTCAGGAACGAGGTCAGGGTCATGCCACGCTGCGTGTTCATCGTCTTCATTGCGTTCTCCCCAGATACGCGTTGGATGTGAAAATACCCGGTTGATGCCCGGTCAGTTGATGCTCGAGCCGATCCGCGACGGCTCGAAGCCATCCTTGCAGAACCAGCCCTGGCAGTTCAGCCAGATCAGGAAGGCCTTGCCGCGCAGGTTCTCTTCCGGCAGCAGGCCCCAGAAACGGCCATCGTCACTGTTGTCACGGTTGTCGCCCATCACCAGGTACTTGCCGGCCGGCACGGTCCACTGGCCCTGGCCACGCGGATAGTCGGTCTCCAGCACCGTGTGGGTGCGGCCCGGCAGGTGCTCGACCAGCAGGTTGGCGCCCTCGCCCTGGCCCTTGTGGCCGGCGTAGATGCCCTTGTTGTCGTACTTCAGCGGCTCGCCGTTGAGGATCACGCCGTCGCCTTCGAAGACCACGGTGTCACCCGGCACGCCGATCACGCGCTTGATGAAATTCTCGCCCTTGGCCGGATCGTTCTCGCCATGGCCGGGGAAGTGGAACACCACCACGTCGCCACGCGAGGGCTCGCCAACCGGCACAAACTTGGTGTTGCTGATCGGCAGGCGCAGGCCGTAGGAGAACTTGTTGACCAGGATGAAATCGCCGATCAGCAGGTTCGGCATCATCGAGCTGGACGGGATCTTGTACGGCTCGGCGATGAAACTGCGCACGATCAGCACGATCGCCAGCACCGGGAAGAACGCACGCGAGTAGTCCACCAGCACCGGCTCGGAATCGAGCAGGCCGGCGCGCTGGGCGCGCCGCTTGGCAAGGTACAGCTTGTCCGCGAGCAGGATCAGGCCCGAGGCCAGGGTCAGCACGACCAGGAGGATCTCAAACAGTTTCATTCAGGGTCCTTTGCAACGTCACCGGACGACCGGCCCCGCAGGGCCGGTGCGGGCTTACTTGTTGTCCATCTGCAGCACGGCCAGGAACGCTTCCTGCGGGATCTCCACGCGGCCGACCTGCTTCATGCGCTTCTTGCCTTCCTTCTGTTTTTCCAGAAGCTTCTTCTTGCGCGAAACGTCGCCACCATAGCACTTGGCCAGCACGTTCTTGCGCATGGCCTTGACCGTGGTACGGGCGATGATCTGCGAGCCGACGGCGGCCTGGATGGCCACGTCGAACATCTGGCGCGGGATCAGGTCCTTCATCTTCTCGCACAGCTCGCGGCCGCGGCGGTCGGCATGGCTGCGGTGCACGATCAGCGACAGCGCATCGACCTTGTCACCGTTGATCAGCACATCCACGCGCACGAACGGGCCGGCGTCGAAGCGCACGAAGTGGTAGTCCAGCGAGGCATAGCCACGGCTGACCGACTTCAGCTTGTCGAAGAAGTCCAGCACCACTTCGGCCATCGGCAGCTCGTAGCTGATCTGCACCTGGCTGCCCAGGTAGTTGATGCCGATCTGGCTGCCGCGCTTTTCTTCGCACAGCTTGATGATGTTGCCGATGTACTCCTCGGGGGTGAGCACGTTGGCACGGATGATCGGCTCGCGGATCTCCTCGACCTGGTTCACCGGCGGCAGCTTGGCCGGGTTGTCCATGTTGATGATCGAGCCATCGGTCTTCAGGACTTCATACACCACCGTCGGCGCGGTGCTGATCAGGTCCAGGTTGTATTCGCGCTCCAGGCGCTCCTGCACGATTTCCATGTGCAGCATGCCGAGGAAACCGCAGCGGAAGCCGAAGCCCATCGCCTCGGAGCTTTCCGGCTCGAAGCGCAGCGCGGCATCGTTCAGGCGCAGCTTGTCCAGCGCTTCGCGCAGGTCGGGATAGTCCTCGGCATCGACCGGGAACAGGCCGGCGAACACGCGCGGCTGCATTTCCTGGAAGCCCGGCAGCGGCTTCGGTGCCGGATCGCCGGCCAGGGTCAGGGTGTCGCCGACCGGCGCACCGTGCACGTCCTTGATGCTGGCGGTGACCCAGCCCACTTCACCTGCACGCAGCGCCGGCAGCACCTTGCGCTTCGGGGTGAACACGCCGACGTTGTCGACCTGGTGGTTGCGGCCGGTAGACATCACCTGCAGCTTGTCACCGGCCTTGATCTCGCCCTGCATCACGCGCACAAGCGAGACCACGCCCAGGTAGTTGTCGAACCAGGAGTCGATGATCAGCGCCTGCAGCTTCTCGGTGTCGCGCGGCTTCGGCGGCGGAATGCGGTGCACGATCGCTTCCAGCACGTCCTGCACGTTCAGGCCGGTCTTGGCACTGACCGGCACGGCGTCGGAGGCGTCAATGCCGATCACGGCCTCGATCTCGGCCTTGGCGCGCTCGATGTCGGCGGTGGGCAGGTCGATCTTGTTGATCACCGGCACCACTTCCAGGCCCTGCTCCACGGCGGTGTAGCAGTTGGCCACCGACTGCGCTTCCACGCCCTGGGCCGCATCGACCACCAGCAGCGCGCCTTCGCAGGCGGCCAGCGAGCGGCTGACTTCATAGGAGAAGTCGACGTGGCCGGGGGTGTCGATGAAGTTCAGATGGTAGGTCTGCCCGTCCTTGGCCAGGTACGGCAGCGACACCGACTGCGCCTTGATCGTGATGCCACGCTCGCGCTCGATCGGGTTGGAGTCGAGCACCTGCGCTTCCATCTCGCGGGCCTGCAGGCCGCCACAGAGCTGGATGATGCGGTCGGCCAGCGTGGACTTGCCGTGGTCGACATGGGCGATGATGGAGAAGTTGCGGATGTTCCGCATCGAATCAGAAGACATAGGTGGCGGCGGCGCGCGGCGTCGTCAGGGTAACGGTCGATTATCGCATGCCCGGCGCCCGCCCGCGAAAACGGCCTCATCGGACCGGGTCCGGAACGGCCGAAGCCCCGCCGGGGCGGGGCTTCGGAGGAGAAGCAGGGGCCGCCGAAGCGGCCCCGGCAGGCCTTACTGGCCGGCCTTGACCGCTACGAACGCGCTGTTGCCGCTGCCGGTGCGTACCAGCAGCATCACCACGTCGCCCTTCTTGTAGCTGGACAGCGCACGGTTCAGCGCGTCCACGCTGCCGACCTGGGTGCTGGCCACCTGCAGGATCACCATGCCCGGAGACAGGCCCGCATCACGCGCGCCCTGGCCCTTGACCCCGGTGATGCGCACGCCTTCGCCCGATTCCAGGCCCAGCTGCTTGCGCTGCGGCGCGGTCAGGTCACTGACGTCCAGCCCCAGCAGGGCATTGGCGCCGGCCTGCGGCGCCGCATCGCTGTCGCCGGTGGCCGGGCCACGCGAACTGGCCTGCCCGTCTTCGGTCAGGGCGGTCAGGGTGGCGCTGAGGTCACGCGGCTTGCCATCGCGGATCACGCCCAGGGTGACCCGGCTGCCCGGTGCCATCGCGCCGATCAGCGGCGGCAGGTCGGACCAGCTGTTGACCGGCGCGCCGTTCACTGAGCGGATCACATCGCCGATCTTCACCCCGGCCCGGGCTGCAGCCGAATCCGGCACGATCTGGTTGACCAGGGCGCCGCGGCTGTCCGGCAGGCCCATCGCCTGCGCCTTCAGGCCGTCGATTTCCTGCACCACCGCGCCGAGCTGGCCGCGGGTGACCTTGCCGGTCTTCTTGATCTGCTCGACCGCACTCATCGCCAGGTCGATCGGGATCGCGAAGCTGATGCCCATGTAGCCGCCCGACGCGGAGAATATCTGCGAATTGATGCCGACCACTTCGCCACGGGTGTTCAGCAGCGGGCCACCGGAGTTGCCCTGGTTGATCGCCACGTCGGTCTGGATGAAGGGCACGTAACGCTGGTCCGGACCGCCGGTGCTGCGGCCGAGGGCGCTGACCACGCCGGCAGTGACCGAGTGATCGAGGCCGAACGGCGAGCCGATCGCGACCACCCACTGACCCGGCTTGAGGGAGTTGGAGTCGCCAACGCGCACGGTCGGCAGGTTCTTGCCGTCGATCTTCAGCAGTGCGACATCGTACTGCTGGTCGCTGCCCACCACTTTCGCGGTGAACTCACGGCGGTCACCCAGCTTGACCTTCACCTCGCTGGCATCGGCCACCACGTGGTAGTTGGTCAGTACATAACCATCGGGCGAGATGATGAAGCCCGAGCCCATGCCGCGGCCCTTGATGCTCGGGCCACCGTCCGGGCCGCCCGGGCCCTGCCCCGGCATCGGGAAATCCGGGCCGAAGAAGCGGCGGAAGAACTCCGGCATGTCATCGTCGCCGCCCATCGGGCCCCGTGAGGCCTGGCGGTTGTTGCGGACGATGGTGGTGTCGACGTTGACCACGCCAGGCCCGACCTGTTCGACCAGATTGGTGAAGTCAGGCAGGCCCGTGACCAGCGGCTGGGCCGGCGCCCGCGGCGCGGCGGCCGGCGCGGCCTGGGTCTGGGCGGCCGGAGCCGGGGCCTGCGCGCAGGCCATCAACGGCAGGGTCAGGGCCAGCAGGCCCATGGCCTGCGTGCGGAGTCGGGGAGTCATCGGACGGCAACCTCCGGATCGGATGGAAAGAGGAATACGGGCCCCGCCGACGGCGGGGCGTGAAAGCGCCCGGCTCAGTCGCGCGGGCGCGGCGGCACCGGCAGGTCGTCCTGCAGGCGCGGCTCGAACGGGTAGAACGCGGCGCCCCCGGCATGGGCCGGGAAGCTCGCATTGAGCGCGCCGCCGGCAGCGGGCGCCAGGCTGGAGCGCGGCCACGGTCGCGCCTGCAGGCCACCGACCTCACCGAACGGCATGTTGCGGCTGGCATTGGCCGGCACGGTCGGGGTCAACGGCGCCTGTGCGGCGGCCACAGCGCGTTGCGGCATGTCCTCACGCTGGGCGGCACGCGCGGCCTGCTGGCTGCGGGTAGCGCTGGCGCGACGGGTGTCCTGGCGCCGGCTGGCTGCCGCCATGGCCACTGCCGGTACACCGGCCACGGCCATTGCGGCGTTATCCACCGAGGCTTCGGTCACCGGAGCCGGCGTCGTCGGTGCCGGCGCGAGTTCGGCCTGGCTGGCGATCACCTGCGGTGCCAACGGCTCGCCCGGGGTGGCCTCCTTCAGCTTCTCACCGCCCATGAACAGGGCCACCGCCGCCACCGATGCGGCCAGTGCGGCGCCACCGCCCCAGGCCCGCCAACCACTGCGGCGTACCTGACGACGCGGCTCGGCCTGCGGCGCCGGTTCGGCGGCGATGGCGGCGGCCACGGCGGCGCTGAAGCCGGCCGGCGCCAGCGCCGACGCCTGTCCGCGCATCACGTCGCCCAGCAGCTGCCAGCGTTCCTGGCAGCCGGCCAGCTCGGGGTCGTGCTCCATCCGGCGCAGCAGGAAGCGCGCTTCATCGGCGCCCAGCTCGCCATCGACCAGGGCCGACAGCTGCTCGCGATGGCGCTGGTCCAGGCGCTGCCCGGCGGGCGATTGGTGGTTCTGCGATTCGTTGAACGGATTACTGGTCATACGCGGCTCTTCTCACGGGTGGCGCTGCCGATGTCCAACAGCGGCCGGAGTTCGGTGTCGATCGCCTCGCGCGCCCGGAAGATCCGTGAGCGCACGGTGCCGATCGGGCACCCCATTTTCTGCGCGATATCCTCGTAACTCAGGCCTTCCACCTCGCGCAGGGTGATCGCCAACCGGAGCTCTTCCGGCAGCGCGTTGACGGCCTTCATTACCGTCTGTTCCAGTTCCTGGCGCATCAACTCGCGTTCGGGCGTGTCGGTGTCGCGCAGGCGCGTCCCGCTGTCGAACTGTTCGGCATCCCCGATGTCGATGTCATCGGTCGGCGGTCGGCGATTGTGTGAAGCCAGGTAGTTTTTGGCGGTATTCACGGCGATTCGATGCAACCAGGTTGAGAACTGGGCATCGCCACGGAAACTTCCGATCGCGCGGTAGGCACGGATGAAAGTGTCCTGGGCGACGTCCTGACATTCGCTCCAGTCGGCGATGTAGCGACCGACAAGGGCCACCACGCGATGCTGGTACTTGCGCACCAGGACATCGAACGCGGCGCTCTCGCCGTGCTGCACGCGCCGGACCAGTTCCAGATCCAGCTCCTGAGGTGTATCAACATCGGCCATGAGGGGCCGCACTCCTGTCAACCCAACCGACGTCGGGCAATGAGACTGCCAATCCCGGGAAAAGTTCAGTCGCCGATCACCTGGCGCCGCACCAGCTTTTAACCACCGTTCCGTTAGCGTTCCGGTCCACGGCCATGGATCCGGGGTCGCCACTCCCCTGCTATTGGGATTTGACGCGGGGGAAACAACCTCTGGATCATAGCCGCTTCTCCATACACAACCGGATGGAACGTCCATGCTCTCAGGCTTCGATGGTCTCCGCTTCAGCCACTGGCACCCCGAGATCCGCGACGACGGCGTGGTGGTTCTCTCCCTGGATCGTCAGGACAGCAGCGTCAACGCCATGTCGCAGGACGTGCTGCTGGAACTGGGCGACCTGCTCGAGCGCATTGCACTGGACCCGCCCAAGGGCGTGGTGATCCAGTCGCTGAAGAAGGCCGGCTTCATTGCCGGTGCGGACCTGAAGGAGTTCCAGGAGTTCGACCGCCGCGGCACCGTCAACGACGCCATCCGCCGCGGCCAGGCCACTTACCAGAAGCTGGCCGAGCTGCCCTGCCCGACCGTGGCGGCCATCCACGGCCACTGCCTGGGCGGCGGCACCGAACTGGCACTGGCCTGCCGCTACCGCGTGGCCTCCAATGACAGCAGCACGCGCATCGGCCTGCCGGAAACCCAGCTGGGCATCTTCCCCGGCTGGGGCGGCAGCGCGCGCCTGCCGCAGCTGGTCGGTGCGCCGGCAGCGATGGACATGATGCTGACCGGCCGCACCTTGTCGGCCTCGGCCGCGCGTGGCATCGGCCTGGTCGACAAGGTGGTGGCGCCGGCGGTGGTGCTCGACACCGCCGTGGCGCTGGCGCTGTCCGGCACCACCCGCCCGTTCAAGCAGCGCGCGACGGCCTGGGCCACCAACACCTGGCTGGCACGCACTTTGCTGGCACCGCAGATGGTCAAGCAGGTCGCACGCAAAGCCAAGAAGGACCAGTACCCGGCGCCCTACGCGCTGATCAGCACCTGGCAGCGCAGCGGCGGCAAGCCGATCCTGGCGCGCCTGGATGCCGAACGCCGCGCAGTGGTGAAGCTGGCCAGCACGCCGACCGCGCGCAACCTGATCCGCATCTTCTTCCTGACCGAGCGCCTGAAGGGCCTGGGCGGCGGTGACTCCGGCATCCGCCACGTGCACGTGGTCGGCGCCGGCGTGATGGGCGGCGATATCGCCGCGTGGGCCGCCTACAAGGGCTTCGAGGTGACTCTGCAGGACCGCGAGCAGCGCTTCATCGACCCGGCAATGGAACGCGCACAGGCGCTGTTCGCCAAGAAGGTGCGCGACGAGAGCAAGCGCCCCGCCGTGGCCGCGCGCCTGCGTGCCGATCTGGAAGGCAACGGCGTGGCCGAGGCCGACCTGGTGATCGAAGCGATCATCGAGAACCCGGAAGCCAAGCGTGCGCTGTACCAGACGCTCGAACCGAAGATGAAGCAGGACGCGCTGCTGACCACCAATACTTCGTCGATTCCGCTGGTGGAACTGCGCGACCACATCCAGCGCCCGGCGCAGTTCGCTGGCCTGCACTATTTCAACCCGGTTGCGCAGATGCCGCTGGTGGAGATCATCCATCACGACGGCATGGCGCCGGAGACCGAGCGCCGCCTGGCCGCGTTCTGCAAGGCGCTGGGCAAGTTCCCCGTGCCGGTGGCCGGCAGCCCGGGCTTCCTGGTCAACCGCGTGCTGTTCCCGTACATGCTGGAAGCCGCCACCGCGTATGCCGAGGGCATTCCGGGCCCGGTGATCGACAAGGCCGCAGTGAAATTCGGCATGCCGATGGGCCCGATCGAACTGATCGACACCGTGGGCCTGGACGTGGCCGCAGGCGTCGGCCGCGAACTGGCGCCGTTCCTGGGCCTGCAGATTCCGGCCGCACTGCAGACGGTGGAACCGGACAAGCGTGGCAAGAAGGACGGCCAGGGCATCTACACCTGGGAAAACGGCAAGCCGAAGAAGCCGGACGTGGCCAGCGATTACCAAGCCCCGGCCGATCTGGAGGACCGCCTGATCCTGCCGCTGTTGAACGAGGCCGTGGCGTGCCTGCACGAGGGCGTGGTGGCCGATGCGGACCTGCTGGATGCGGGCGTGATCTTCGGTACCGGTTTCGCCCCGTTCCGCGGCGGTCCGATCCAGCACATCCGCGCAGTGGGAGCCGATGCGATCGTCGAGCGGTTGAAGGCGCTGCAGCAGCGCCACGGCGACCGTTTCGCCCCGCGCCCGGGCTGGGACAACCCCGCCCTGCGCGAACCGGTGATTTGAGTTTATCGGCCGGGCCTGCGGCCCGGCACCCGCAGAGGCAACCGCCGAAGCAAAAGCCAGAGCCAGAGCCGGAGCAACAGCCGGCTCTGGCTTTTCTGTTTGTTGGGCGGGGCGG